>CAZXJC010000434.1:0-4724 GCA_964640885.1 uncultured Pirellulaceae bacterium
ATTAGCATCAGCGACTGTGGCGAAACAATCGAAACCGTTCTCTCCGTGCAATTGGGGCCCATAACCGGGTAATCAAAAGTGGCCAGCATCGTAGGAATCTCAGTTCGTCGATGCTGCAGGTAAATACTACGTCGCCAACCACCGGTCACTGTCGCGTTGGCACTCACCAACCCATCTCGATCGACCGAGACGCGATCCGGATATCCTCCCGCCCGCTCATCCAGTTTTCCTGAAACGAACAGAAGTGAATCACGCAAAGCCTCAGCATCCATTCTCTTGAGGGGCATCCGAGAAAGGAATCGATTCTGGGGATCGCGCTGCTGCCGGTCAGGCGTAATCACATTCCCCTGGCGGTAGGTGCGAGAATTCATGATCAACCGATGCAACTGTTTTACGCTCCAACCACTCCGCACAAACTCTACTGCCAAGTAATCGAGCAGCTTCGGATGAGATGGTCGCTCTCCGACACTGCCGAAGTTTTCCAATGTCTTGACCAGCCCAACACCAAAATGGTGATACCAGATTCGATTAACCGCGACACGGGCCGTCAGCGGATGTTCCGGACTGGTCAACCAGCGAGCGAGTGCTAATCGGCGCCCCGTCTTGGCCGTACCCTCAGGAAAGGGTGGTGTTACTTCAAAAGGCGTCTTTCCATCGGTCAACGCCGAGGGGACCCCCGGTCCCACGAGTCGCCCCGGCTTGTTGTGTTCACCACGACGCAGGATATAAGTTGGCGATGGCTCCCCTCGATCCCACAACGCCCGAATTGCCAGCGACGGCTCCATCGCCTGCTCAACCGTAAGAAGTTCGTTTTGCAAAGCGAGCAGCGCTTGGCGAGCCACCTGAACCGATTCTGGCTGTTCAGCATCCGGAACCAACTCAGCCGCCTGCAACAGCTCAGCCAAATTCTGTTGACGATCCGTCCGTTGGTTGTTAGCAGTGCCCAGAGCGGTAATCGCCGCCTTGCGGTCGGCTGCGGAAAGCTCGGAGTGGTGATGGCGTAGCACGGCATCCTGGGAGGCAGAAGTCGCCGACTTAATACGATTGGCCAACTTCTTGGCATCGCTTTTGAGCTTCCCATTCACTGCCGCTATTCGCTTCTGGTGGGCTGGCGTACCGACAGTAAGAACCCGGTTCTTAAAGGTCAACCAGTCGTGCTCATCGAGAGCTCCCTGGAAAATCGCCTTGAACCGATAATAATCTCGCTGGGGAAGCGGATCATACTTATGAGAGTGACAGCGAGCACATTCGAGAGTAAGCCCCATGACACCCGTCCCTACCACTTGGATCGCATCTCCAATCACTCCCAACCGTTCTGGAACATAGTTCATCGTCCGCGAACCAGTCTGATCCCTCCCCATCCGCAAAAACCCGGTCGCTACCAGGTTCTCAACCATCTGGTCAGTTACTTCGGTTGCCTTCTCGTAGTCCAGCAGTTCATCTCCAGCAATTTGTTCATGCAAGAACTGATCATAGGGCTTGTCCTTATTGAAAGCCTCGATGACATAATCTCGGTACTTCCAGGCCACTGCCCGGAGCGGGTCAGCCGAAACGCCTCCTTCCGAGTCCGCGTAGCCTGCCAGGTCAAGCCAGTAGCGGCCCCACCGCTCCCCGTAGTGCGGGGATTCAAGTAATTCGTCGATCATGGCGGCATACCAGTTCGGTTCACGACTCTGGTGCCATTTCTGCCACTGGCCAGGTGTCGGCGGCAGTCCCAGCAGATCCAGGTAAGCTCGGCGAATCAGCGCATCACGGCTCGCCTGAGGAGAAAGCTCAAGATCGTGTTGAGCCAATTTCTGCTCGATCAAAGTATCGATCGAAGCTCCGGATCCCGGTTCTTTCGGTGTTTGAAAAGCCCAGTGGGCGCGCTGCTGGTCGGTGACTAGTCGATCCCCCTGGCGGGTCGCCACGTCCGGTTTCACATCCACCATCGGTGCTCCAGCAGCTATCCATTTGCTTAACTGTTCGACTTCTGGGGCTGCTGGACGCTGTACGAAAAAGGTCAGCAACAGTTCCTGTGGTGGACAGGCCTCGCTGGCAATCCGTTGCATCATTAAGCTGTCAGCTGGTTTTCCAGGTATCAGTGCAGGACCACTTTTACCCCCCTTCACCATGCTCTCACGAGTACGAAGGTCAAGCCCACCGTCTTGGCGTTGCGGACCATGGCAAGTCGTGCACCGCAGCAGGACAATCGGCAACACATCATGCTGCGTCAGTTGTCGGCTCCGCGGATCGAGTGGGTTATTGGAGTGGGAACCGGCTTGGATCCACTGACGGATCAACGTCAGTTCATCCTTGGAGAGTCGTGGCTGATCTTCCGGGGGCATATCTCCCTCTTCCACCAGCGTCCACAGGTAACTTTCCTCGAGCGATTCTGCCACCACCGGCTCACCCGATTCCCCACCGCGACGAACGCCGCCGATACTGGAAAGGTCCAGTTCCCCTTTTTGCACACTTTCGCTGTGACACTTGCCACACTTTTTCTTCAGGATTCCCTGCACCTGCTGCTCGAAAACTGGTGGCTTCTCTTCGGCAACCAACTGGGGCATCACGCTTGCTGCAAACAATAGCAAATAGGTGAGGCCAATCAGGAATAAAGAGCGAACTGGTGACATAGAAATTCGCGGAGGGATTTGGTGCTAGACAGGTCAGCGTGTGCTGAACCTTTATTCTATTTGTAAGCCACTGGCAGCACAAGATTTGCCTGCTGGAGAGAGACAGCCAGCATTACCCTACTTATTTACAAAGGGACCACTTTGGACCACTTCGCGAATCAAAGATTTCAGCTTAAAACCATCCTGCTGAGATTTCTCCACGATCGCCTCGATCGTGATCGTGTCAGCCGGAGTCAATTCCCGCGCCAGGGCGTACCGTAGCAGGTGTGCAGTAAAAGCCCTGGCAAACCGACGATTCTCCTGGACAAGCGATTTCTTGAACTGCACCACCTCGGTAAAGTCGTATTTCCTCATCAGCTTGCCGCTCGCATCGACCTCTCTGCCATTGGCATACTTATCACGCCAGCGACCAGTAATGTCAAAGTTCTCGAGGGCAAAGCCGAGAGGATCAAGCTTCGTATGACAACGGGCACAGGTCTTGTTTTCACGGTGGGCCGCAAATTTTTCCCGGATCGTCTGGTCCTTGTCCCCCGCATCCTCGTCCAGCGGAGGCACATCGTTCGGAGGTGGCGCCGGCGGGTCATTGAAGATTACCTCGATAATCCAAACACCACGGGCAACCGGATGAGTTCGCTTGGGACCCGACGTCATGCTTAACATGGCCGCATTAGTGATCACACCTCCGTAACGTGGATCGTCACTCGCCACGCGTTGGAAAGCTCGCGAACGCATCTTGTTTTTCAGTTCATCTTCAAAGCGGCGCTGCGCATCAGCCCGATGTTCGTTCAGGCCTCGTGGCTTGGGAGCCCGTTTCAGCTCATCTTCCAACTGGCGTACTCTCTTGCCGACCTCAACCTGGCTCTTGGAAATCTCCTGCCGAACCTTCGCCAACTCCGGGGCAACAGAAAGATAATACTTACTCAAGATCTGCTGTTGCTCCTCGTTGCGCTGGTCACTCTTGATCTGCAACGCTGCCACAACCGGTGCGGGCAATGGTAGAGTCTTCGCCTTGAAATAAAATCCATATCCACCACCACCGTTAGAAATTTTCATCAGGATCGTGTTCTTACCAGCCAGCAGGTCCAACCGCACCTTGTCCTGGTCCGGCGCAACCCCACGTGTCACGAACTTGTCGGCGACTAGCTTACCGTTGTGCCATAGTTTGAAACTGTCATCACTTCCCAGTGACAATTCCAATGGCCGAGCAAGCTTGGAGTCGATCGTGCGGTAGATGTAAGTAGCACAATTGGCATGTAACAACGCGTGTACCTTACCGTCAACATACTCCTTCACTTCAACCCACTTCATCTTTCCATATTCTTTTGTCAGGTCGACTGCCATCTCATCGATAAAAGATTTCTTGTGGGCATTATCTAGATTCCCACCTGCAAAAGGTCCAATCCGGTGCCAGTTGGAAAGAACCACCGCCTCGGAAACCAGTTTGCCCTGGTTCGCTTCCCAGGCTGCCTGGCCGGCTGTCAAATCGACCGTGATACGCTTCTCCGTGATCGGATCGGCCATCGCCTTTGCCAGCACGGCCATTTCCTGACGAACCGTGGCGAGCGAGGCCTGCAGAGCCTGGATCTTTTCAGCTTTCTGCTTGTTGTCCTTAGCAATCTTAACTTCATCCACCGGTGGTGCCTCGAGAGGCGTCTGGTACCAGTCTTGCAAAAAACGGCTCTGGTAACTGAAGCCTGGAGCCAGCAGTTCCACGATAGGTCGATCTTCAACAAAGACCGTATCGAACAACAGGAGTGGCTCCAGAACCATTTGCAGACTGGCAGGATTTCGTTTGTCGAGACTAAAGTACTTGTTGATCTGGGGATCAGGGGTAACGGCCAGCAAGTTTTCTAACTGCATCCACTGCGACGGAAAGGTATCCAGGAAACGCTCAACCTTAGGATCCGCCAACATGCGATCCACCGTTTTTCTCAACACCTCCTGCTTGGAAAGCTCTGCCTTTTCGGCCAACTCCAACAGTTCGTTATCGGGGCAGCTGCCCCAGAGGAAGTACGACAGGTTCGAGGCCAGTTCGAACTCTCGTTCCGTGGCATCGGCAGCAACCGAGCGGTAGAGAAAGTGAGGTGAAGAAAGAACAGCCGAAGTCAC
>CAZXJC010000435.1:0-3772 GCA_964640885.1 uncultured Pirellulaceae bacterium
GTGACCTCTGGAGCCTGGCGGCGACGCTTTACCAGATGGTGACAGGCAAAAGCCCCAAGGTAATTCGCTTGCCGGATTTGCCCGGCCAATTACAAGATGTGGTTAGTCGTGCACTGGAAGAAGATCCTGGCTCGCGTTACCAGCAAATCAGTGAGATTTCCGATGCAATAAGAACAGCATTGCAGGATCCTGCCACTGCTGGTACCGGTACACTGCAAGAGGGTCAGTGCCTAGCTTGTAACAACATTAACGATCCGAATGCCAAGTTTTGCCAAAAGTGTGGTGAATCCCTGGTTGAACCCTGTTTGAGTTGTTCAGAACCGGTCGGTCTCTGGGCCACGTTTTGTAACCAGTGCGGAAGCAACCTGACCGAGGCGCTACAACAACGTTATGAACAGGTTACCGATCAGCAACGTCAAGTCGAACAATTACGCCGCGCCTATCGACATTCCGAAGCGATTGAAATAGCTCAAGAGCTCGTCCAGCTATCCGATCGACATTTTACTGACGTACGTTCCTGGGCAGAGCAAATGCTGCCGGAACTTCACTCAGAAGTGCAGCAACTGCAGGCCGAAGCGGATCGGACCCTGGTACTGGCCGAGGAACTCTTTGGCAAGCAGGATTACACCGGTGTCGAGCAACTGTTGCAAAGAATACGACCTGCGCAGCTGACCGATCGCAGTGCGAGTTTGTTAACACAGGCCAAACAGCTGCAGGATGAAAAGGCTCAGTTGATCCAAGCGATACGACAAGGCATGGATCAGAAACAGTGGAGTTACTTATTACCATTGGTGGAACGCTATCTGCAGATTAACCCGCACTCCCAGAATATCCGCAAACTTGCCGACCGTCTTCGTCGACAACCTGCGGGCAATCGGTCTGTAAAACCGCAGTTACCCCCAACGGTCTCTGCCAGCTCTGCAGGCTTGCCAAAACGAGCACCGTCACGCCGCCCAGACAGGCCACCGTCTCCAGCGCCCGTGGTACAAACGACTTCAACTTCTTCCCGTGTTCAGCGTCGACCACGTCAAGATGAGCAACGAAGGGTATTGTGGGCTGTGATGCTTGGAATAGTGCCGTTGGCGTTGTTTTTTTTATGCATCGGAATCTATTGGTCTTACGATGACACGAGGGTTTCAACTCCCGCGGGTTTGCCAGACCGCCCGGCCCCCGATGATCACAACAATGGTGGCCCGCTCGTTCTGCCGCCAGAGGTTGTGGCCCAGCAAGGCACTGGAGAAGTCGACCTGGTGGCCCTGGTGGCCACTTTGCACGGAAAAACAATACGTTGCGAGGACGATGGCCTGGACGGGCAAATTGCGAGTTGGTCCGATCCAAAGGATTGGGTTAGTTGGAGGTTTAAGATTCTCAAACCTGGTTATTTTCGAGCAGAAGTCACTTACGCGGCGGCCCAGGATGCGCACCAGGGGACCTATCGAATACAGATCGACGAGGAACCGTCCAAGGCCTGTGAGGTGGAAAGTCCCATGGGTACGACAGGTCATACGGACGAGCACTTTTTCTTTATTAACCGTAGTGGCACCCATGTTTTGTCGGTGAAAGCAGGGAAGAAACCGGGTAAGGAACTGATGGTTCTTAAGTCGATCCGACTCCGTACTAACTAGGCCTTCCCTGAAGACAAGACCCCAACCCCCGCATCACCACAACCTAAAGATGCGACCGAGTTGTCGCCGGAGAAGACGAATGTTGATGAGAGTACACGGGGAGCGGTTGGGGCGATCGACCACCTTACCAATGAAATCCTGTTGTCAATGCAGGAGCGACGCACGCTGGTGGTCTGGTTTTTTGATCAGTCGGCAAGCTTGATGCGTGAACGCCAGGCGATTCATGACCGCTTTGATCGGGTTTACGAGGAATTGGGCGTCTTGCAGGCAGCCGGAAATCCGGCTTTTCGACAGCAGGCCAACAAGCCGCTTTTGACGGCCATGGTCGCCTTTGGTCAGCAAGTCAGTTATCCCCTTGCAGATCCAACGGACAATTTGACGGAAATTAAATCCGCCTTGAGAAACATCCCCCGTGATGACTCAGGTCAAGAGCGTGTTTTTGAAGCCGTCTACAAATCGACGAACAAGTTCAAGAGTTACCGGGAATCGGGTCCCGATGGAGAACCTAAGCGGAACGTGATGTTTATCGTTGTCACCGACGAAGCGGGTGATGACCAAGCAGGCCTGGAGCCGACAATCAAGATTTGCCGTAAAGTGGCAATCCCGGTTTACGTTGTCGGGATTCCTGCCCCGTTTGGCAGGAAGGTAACCCAGGTTAAGTGGGTTGATCCTGATCCCAAGTTTGATCAGTCTGTCCAGTGGGGTGAGATAAGCCAGGGACCGGAATCATTTCTGCCGGAACGGAGCAAGTTGCATTTTTCCGGCAATCGTGAAGATCAGGCGCCGATTTCTTCCGGGTTCGGTCCTTTCGCCCTAACACGGCTAACGATTGAAACCGGTGGACAGTACATCCCGGTGCATCCCAATCGCCAGGTAGGAAAAGACCTGAAACGTTCTGATACCGCCGTCTATCCAGCTTATTTTAAACGATTCTTTGATCCGCAACGGATGAGGCCTTATCAGCCGGACTATGTTTCGGCCGACGAGTACATGCGACGTATTAACGGGAGCAAGATGCGAAGCTCCTTGATGCAGGCGGCCAACCGATCCTGGTTGACTCCCCTGACAGAGCCTCAATTACGGTTTGTGAAACGTAATGAAGCGACCTTTGCAACTATGCTTTTAGAAGCCCAAAAGGAGGCAGCTGTTCTGGAGCCGCAAGTTAACCAGTTGTATGAATTGCTAAAAGCGGGTGAGGTGGCCAGAAATGAAGAAAAGTCTGTTCGCTGGCAGGCCGGTTTTGATCTAGCGATGGGACGCGTGATGGCAGTGAAAACGAGGCTAGAGGCCTACAATACAATGCTGGCTAAAGCCAAGCGGGGACTTAAATTTACTAACCCCAAGAACAATACTTGGATTCTTACTCCTGCTGACGAACTGGCTGTCGGAAGCCAGGTCAGTAAGACGGGCGAGAAGGCCAAGGAGTACTTGAGGCGTGTCGTCGACGAACATGCTGAGACACCCTGGGCCTTATTAGCGCAACGTGAACTGGATGAGCAGATTGGCTGGAAATGGGTGGAAGATTTTACCGATCTTGCCCCACCAGCGCGAGGTGGCGGTGGCGGTAATCCGGGGCCAGCAACCGATGATGCAGCCCGCAAGCTCAAGAAACCGGCGCCCGAGCGAAAGCCGCCGAAGCTCTAAAGCGGACAGCTGAAGGGTACGCTCAAGGGACACACACACAGTGTCGGTTGTACGGCATTCAGCCGCGATGGTACGCGAATTGTCAGCGGGAGCACCAATGGGCTGCTCAAGGTGTGGGATATCTCCGATCTCGCGCCGTAAGGGACGTACCCATCCTTACAGGTGCATTTGCTGGGCGCGCTCGAACTTCACCAGGGTCTTGCCAAACCGCAAACGCATCCCGGTCTGCA
Source organism: uncultured Pirellulaceae bacterium (assembly GCA_964640885.1). GTDB lineage: Bacteria > Planctomycetota > Planctomycetia > Pirellulales > Pirellulaceae > JAZADA01. Next base: position 3,500 of record CAZXJC010000435.1, read on the forward strand.
GCGCAATGGTCTCGCCAGGTTCAATCGACTGCCCATCTACCTGGACACTTTCGGCATCCCCCAGGTTCTGCAGCCAGAAAGAACGGTCCAGCCAAAGCAGTCGGGCAGCCACAGGAGCCAGGCTGTCATCGTCCAGGCAGATGGGACAGCTGCTCTGGGAACTGCCGATCAGTGTCTCACGAAACATCAGGACGTATTGTTCTTTTTCCAGGTTACCCCGGCGTCGCAGGCGGACAGCTTCAATCCCATTTTGTTCAACCAGGTCCCAGAGTT
>CAZXJC010000436.1:0-3826 GCA_964640885.1 uncultured Pirellulaceae bacterium
ACACCTGTATCTACCAGAATGGAGATGCCCGGGTTTTGAACGATCCGGATTCTTCTTTCGAGAGTCGGTTTCACATGCGAAATGAATCCGAAGCCAATTTGCTGGGCGTGGTTTATGATGATCGCGGAATCATGACAGCCGGACCCTACAAGGTGCTAGATCCGTCGCACTGGGTTTTCGAGGGGACCTCGCTGGCTGCCGGAGACTTGTTCGGTCTCAATTGTCAGCATCAGCGAATTCCCGGCGGTGCTTCGGGGCACGAAACCGATAAAATTTCACCTAGTTCCCCGGAAAACACCCAGTTGCTGGCCCAGGGACAGAATCCGGATGAGGGTGGTGCCGAAATGGTTTTACATGAACCGATGGAAGGGGCAGCTGTATTTTCTGTCGGGGCCATCTGCTGGCCCAGTTCCTTGCTGGTAGATGATGCCGCTTCACGCATTACGGCCAACGTCGTGCGGCGTTTTTCACAGGCAGAGGGTTCCGTCACCGCATCCTCTTAGGTTTCCCCGGTCCCGCGTTGGGTGGGATCCGTTCATTTATTCAGAGCGATAATTACCATGCAGATCACTGGCGTTGAGACGTTTGCTCCGCAAATTCCCTTGAAACCTGAATGCTGTATGGTCTCCGCGCTCGGTTCATCCAGCGGACACCAGGTTGCTGTTGTCCGGTTACTTACCGACAGTGAGTATTATGGTGTTGGTGAAGCCTCGGTGACGGTTCGCTGGAGCGGAGAAACAGCGACCAATACCTGCTCCCTAATTCACCAGGTGCTGGGTCCGGCAATTATGGGGATGGATCCGACTGACATTGAAGCAATTGACGAAAAGATGGATGCCGTATGCGCCGACAACTGGTTTGCCAAGTCAGCCCTGGAGATGGCCTGTTGGGATGTTCGTGGTAAAGAAGCGGGTGTACCTGTTTATGAACTGCTGGGCGGGGCCGTACGGCCACTTACGATCCGATCGCGTTTTTCACTGGGGGCCTACGATGTACCGCGGGCTCAGAGTCGTGTCGCCGAACTGATCGAGATGGGGTTCGATACCATCAAGGTGAAGGTTGGTGGTCGAGCAGAGGATGATATTGCCCGGGTGCGGGCGGTGCGCGAAGTGATCGGACCTGAACGGTTCCTGGTGATTGATGCTAATTGCGGCTGGGATACCGAAACGGCCATCCACTGTATCAACGAACTGGCCGATTGTCGTATTGATTTGGCCGAGCAGCCAACTCCCAAGCGTGATTACGAGGCTATGGCCCGTGTGCGACGGGAAACGAACGTTCCGATCCTGGCCGATGATACCTGTTTTGACCTGGTCGATGCCCAGGAACTCATTCGCAATGATTGTTGTGATGCGATCAGTGTTTATCCGGGGAAAAATGGTGGTATTCGCAAGGCGGCGGAAATCGTTGACTTTGCCGCCCAGCACGGGGTTGCCTGCTCCATCGGTTCGAATCTGGAGTGGGATGTGGCTACGGCAGCGATGGCGCATCTGATCGTGAGCTGCGAAAACATGCAGGTTGAGAAGTACCCGGGAGATTTGTTGGGACCCTTTTATCATCAACAGCGAATTGCCCGTAATCCGCTGGAGATTCAAGGCCCTTTGACGACACTACATGAACTTCCTGGACTCGGAATTGATGTCGCCTGGGATGAATTAGCTAGTTCTCAAGTGCCAGGTTAAACAGCAAGCCGCAGCCAATAACGGGGTTCCCCTCTCCTGCTGCAATGATCTAGGATTGGTGTTAGGTGGCTTTCGAAAGGAAACCGCCTGCTGCGAAGATCCGATGGTTGAGTTTAACGGGGTACCTATGCCGAAACGTGTTGCCGTAACTGGAGGGCTGCCTGCCTGGATGGCGCTGCTGACCCTTGCGGTAATCGGCGGAACTGGCTGTAGACCGGACAGTTCTCCGTCGGGACCTGCAGGGGAAAGATCGCCCGAGCAAAAGGGAAGCCAGCCACAGGGGCCAGTAACCGCTCCAGCTTCGCAGATTCAATGGGGAAATCAAAAGGTTGATCGCCAGCGACTGGAACGGGCGATCCAACTGGCGACCGATTACATGGTGCGAGCTTGTGACGAGCAAGGACATTTTCAGTACCTGGTGCACCTGGACCCAAAGGTAAAGGTCCATCCGGAATACAATGTCGTTCGTCACGTAGGGGCCATGATGGGGCTGGCTGTGGCACACCAGTTTAAACCGGCCGAGGAGAGTAAACGGGCCTTGTTGCGGGCGAACCGTTTCCTGAAAGAAAAGTGTCTGGGGCCGGTTGACGGTCATCCCGAGTTGTTGGCCGTTTGGTCTCGGCCGGAAGTGACTCTGGTGAAGCATGATGTGCAGGCAAAACTGGGCGGAACGGGGTTGGGGCTGGTGGCACTGGCTTACCTGGAAGCGATTGCACCGGGTACGACTAGCAAGCCGGACCTGAGGAAACTAGCTAATTTCATTCTGTTTATGCAGAAGGAGAATGGTGATTTTTATGCCAACTATGTTCCGGCCCAGGGTGGACAGGTTGACTTGGCAGGCGCCTGGATGTTCTCGGGTGAAGCGGCCCTGGGCCTGTTGATGCTGTATGAAATTGATCCCGATCAGCGCTGGCTCGCAGCTGCCGAAAAAGCAATCTATTACCTGGGAGAAAGCCAGGTGGACCTGGTGCCGACCTATCCCGACCAATGGGTCCTGCAGGCTGGTAGACGATGGGTTCCGCTGGTGAAAGAAACTCCCTTTGGGAAGTCACGGCAGCAGATCATGGCGCATTTAACTCGCACCTGCCAGGATATGCTGGCTGATCAGCGAGCTTTAAAGGAAGATCCCAGGATTGTTGGTTGTTTTGCCCGCGATGGGATCACCTGTTCTACCGGGACCTGCCTGGAAGGTATTTTAAATGCCTGGAGTTGTTTGCCGGAAGAGGAACGATTACTCAAGCAGCAGATTCTCGAGGGGGCCGGTGCCGGGGTCGATTTTTTATTGAAGAGTCAAATTCGCCACGGTCGTTATGCTGGCGCCTGGACGTTCATTACCCCGTTGCTTTCTCCGGACGATGCCCGTTTATCCCCGCACTTCCAGGCCCAGGCAGAGGAAATTCGCATCGACTACGTGCAGCACCCGCTCTGTGCTCTCGTTCGCTATCATCAATTGCTTCAGCAGGGAGTGCTTGCTGGCGAGCAGCCAGCGGATCAGAAGTGAACCCTTGCGGTTTAGACTGGTTCCTGTTGGAGAGGCTTGGAGGTTTCCCAGGCCAGCAGTCCGATGGCCCGACAATAAACGATCCCTACGGCAACCGTTAGCAGGGCGTGAATGATTAGTTGCAGTGGTGGAACCGGTAATATCGTGGAAACTAGTAGCTCTACCAGGTACTGGCCAACCACCAGCAGGGCGATTGTTTTCCAGAGTGTGAGCCAGCAGGAAGTTTTTTCCAGGATGCTTTGGTAAATGACGGCAGACCAAATGATGAAGGGGGCGTTCGCTTCCAGGGTCGATAGCAGGAGAACGGGCAGAGCAGCCGCACAAATGAGTGTTGCTAGTAGCAGCGCAACCGCACCGCCCACGGGCGCGAGAATTTGATTTAGCACTGCATAGGGGATCAGTAAGACCAGTAAACAGGTAATCATGTAGAGAGCCTGGGAGAAAAACTCCATGATATTAGTCCCGGGTAAACCATCCACTTCGTAGTTTCCGTTTCCGGTCTCGATAATGATAATGATTGCGGCCGGTAACGCCTCGAGCAGGGTCACGACTCCAATGATCAGGCCGCCAACACCCAGCAACATTCCCAGGATAGCCATCGGTCCCGTATTGAATTGAGCTGCCGATACAAAGAGCACTTGTG
>CAZXJC010000437.1:0-3535 GCA_964640885.1 uncultured Pirellulaceae bacterium
GCCAGCCCAACAATACGCCCACCAACTATCAATTCATCCGCTTGACTCATGAATTGCTCACTGGACCCTTCTTTAACTGTCTGCCAAGGTGTTTTTCAACGCTGGCCGGCTTGGCCGCCAGGCGACCGGAGTGCCCCTTGCGATAATCCAGCTTAGCCGTACAGGTAATTCGATCACAGTCGCTGGCCATGGCCGCCAGGCAATCTTTCAGCACGGCAAGTACCTGGTCAATCTCACCTTCGACAATCGTTCCCATCGCGTGCAGCTGATATTCCAGTCCACTCTTGTCAATCACATCAAGACTGCGAGCAACATAGGGACTAACACTCTCCCCCTTATCCATCGGAGAGATGCTAAACTCCAACAACATCATCGACTCTGTCCTCCATTTGTAACCCGACTGGGCGGAAATAACTTGAACACTCTGCTTGGCAAGACCTTATATAACGGCATCTCCCATCAACTGGCAAGGATGGTCGGATGAATCACGAGGGTCTAGTCAAATAACCGTTTGACCAGGGCTTCCGAGGACCATTTAGCAGTCCTGGCAAGCGACGACAAACAACTACAGATTCCATTTCGGTTGCTGAGCTTATGGCCATCACGTATAATCCCAGCAAGTTAATAATTGGCTGGCGGTCGTTGGCAGCTTACATCGATTTGACCTATCCGCCGCCTATTCCAGCTTGGGAGAAAACAAGGATGAAAACTCGTTTCTTAGATTTCTTGGGCAGAAGTTTCTTACTGGCCTTTGTCGTCAACCTGGCCATCGTATTGGGGAATCCTTCCGATACCTTCGCGGACCCCCAGCAACCGGCTGCCAAAAACGCTCCTCAACAAGAGAAGGGTAAGCAGGACGGTTCGTCCAGTAAAGAAGAACAAGAATACTACGAACTCCTGCGACTTTTCATTGACACGCTGGACCAGGTAGACCGTAACTACGTGAAAGATGTCAGCCGCCGTGAACTTATGGAAGCTGCCATTGAAGGAATGGTACGCAAGCTAGACCAGTACTCCAACTATATTCCGCCTACCCAAATCGACCGGTTCAAGACCAGCGTAGAAAACGAGTTCGGCGGAATTGGGATTCGGGTGGGCCTGGAACGAAATAGCGGGCCTAATGGTGTGGGAGGTAAAGGTGGGGATGCCCTGATCATTATCAGCCCCCTTTATGGAACACCCGCTTACAAGGCCGGCCTGCTGGCCGGCGATCGGATCACCAAGATCAACGAAGAATCGACCAAGGGTTTTTCACTCGAAGATGCCGTGAGCCGTCTTAAAGGAAAAATTGGCACCAGTGTCAAATTAACCGTGATCAATCGTCGAGACAATGAACCACGAACAGTCAGCATCAAGCGGACCAACGTGCAGATCGAAACCGTTCTTGGCTTTGAACGGGCCCAGGATGATGCCTGGATTTACTTCTGCGACGAGAAAAAGAAAATCGGTTACATTTGTCTGACTTCCTTCGGACGACGTACGGCCAGTGACCTTAAGAAGGCCATGAAAGAACTCCAAGAAAAAGAAGCTCGTGCATTGATCCTGGACTTACGTTTTAATCCTGGAGGCTTGCTGGCATCTGCAATTGAAATCAGTGATCTCTATATCTCCGAGGGTCGTATTGTCAGCACGGAAGGACGCAACGTACCCAAGACCGTCTGGGACGCTCACAAAACCGGCACTTACGGCGAATTACCGATGGTCGTGCTGGCTAATCGCTATAGCGCCAGTGCCAGTGAAATCGTCTCAGCATGCCTGCAGGATCATGATCGAGCTATCGTAGTAGGCGAACGAACCTGGGGCAAAGGAAGCGTACAAATCATTATTTCACTAGAGCAGGGCCGTAGTGCTCTAAAGTTAACCACCGCCAAATATATGCGACCCAGTGGTAAAAACATTCATCGTGACAAAAATGCCAAGCCGGAAGATGAATGGGGCGTCAAACCCAATAATGGCTACGAACTCAAATACTCCAACCAGGAACTTCGTAACCTTGAAACACAACGCCGGGACCGACTAATTGTTCACAACGGTCAACCGATTGAGAAAACTGACGAATCCGAAAATCCATTCGTCGATCGACAACTAGTCAAAGCAATTGACTACCTGTTGATCAAGACAGACCAAAAACCGGCAACTGCGGAGAAAGACCCAAAGACCGCAGAAAAGACCGAAGAGAAAGAAGAGAAAACCGAACCGAAGGCGGAACCTGCTGCTGAACCAGAAGGGACCAGTAACACCCGCCCCTCTCGCGGACGTCGCGGACGCCGACGCCCCTAACTGTCGTGACCTGGAGAATCCGCCCTACCGCTTGACGAAACCGAACCGGTAAGCGAATTCCGACCATGCATCTGCTCACACTGGAAACCACCTGCGACGAAACGGCTGCTGCCGTGATTACGGACGAACTTGAAGTCCTCTCCTCGGTGGTAGCTTCCCAGGATGAACTACACCGGCAATTTCAAGGTGTCGTACCGGAGATTGCTGCCCGCGCCCACGTGGAAAGAATCCTACCAGTCATTCATGAGACCGTGCAGCGGGCCAACCTGCAACTCAGTGATCTTGATGCCATCGCAGTCGCTAATGAACCCGGCTTAGCTGGATCATTACTTGTGGGCTTGATGGCCGCCAAATCGCTGTGCCTCGCTCTGGACCTGCCACTGATCGCCGTCAATCATCTGCAAGCCCATGTCTATGCCTGTCGAATTGCTGCCAAGCAGGAAGTCTTTCCCTGTGTTGGACTGGTGGTAAGCGGTGGGCACACTTCCCTCTATGACTGCCAGTCTCCACTGGAGTTCGAAATGGTTGGCGGTACGATCGATGACGCCGCCGGGGAAGCATTTGATAAAGTCGCCAGCATGCTGGGCCTGCCCTATCCGGGAGGGCCAGCGATTTCAAGAGTTGCTCTCGAGGGCGACCCAACCGCCTATCAGTTTCCACGACCATTCCTGAAACAGTCTGATTCACTTGATTTTAGTTTCAGTGGTCTCAAAACAGCTGTTCGCTATGAAGTGGCTGGAACTGGACAGGTTGATTTCAGCAGCCTGGAACTCTCTGCGACAAAAATCGCCGACGTGGCTGCCAGTTTCCAAGAAGCCGTGGTTGACTGCCTGGTCACAAAAACTTTCCTGGCGTTAAAAAAACAAGGACGCAATCGACTCTGTGTCGGCGGTGGCGTGGCTGCTAACGGACGGCTGCGAGAACGCCTGGAAGCCGAAGCAGTGGCAACCGGCACCGAACTGCATGTTGCTCCCCTCGCCCTTTGTACGGACAACGCTGTCATGGGCGCGATTGCCTGGGAACGATTCAAGGCTGGCTTGACTGCAACACTGGACCTGGACATTGCTGCAGGACTAGTCCGTCCGAACAGCAAGTAAGCAATCAGCCGCGAGACAAAAAAAGCCTTCGCAACCTGTCGTTGCGAAGGCTTCTCTAATGGATCGGCAATCAATTTAATTTCAGCCGGTACAATTACCGGTTATTATTGTTATTGTTACCTTGTTGTTGATTCGGATCATTATCAGGCAATCCACGT
>CAZXJC010000438.1:0-3619 GCA_964640885.1 uncultured Pirellulaceae bacterium
AATTCACGCCGTCTCTCATATAGAGCTTTGAAGCAAAAAACGGCCACTTGCGTCCCGGCGACATCGTGATCTTTTCCAGCGGACATACAGACCAACACTTCAAACCCTTACCCGCCGGCAGCAGTTGCATCGCCGATCCGATCAATGGCAAGACTGAAGGGTGGCCCGCACCAACGGCCGCCGCAATTCATTACCTGGCAGACCGCCACATTCGCTGTATCGCTACCGATGGCCCGACTCTCGGAGGAGTCGATCCTCAACAAGCATTGGCTAGCTATTGGGCGATGGGACAGCGGGGCATCGTGGGAGTTGAGTTTTTGACGCGAGTCAGCAAGCTTCCCAAGAATGCGTATTTCCTGTTCAGCGCCATCAAGATCCGAGGTTGTCACGGCGGTCCAGGGCGCGCCATCGCTCTCTATTAGACCGCAGCTGCGTTAGTCCTCTTTCGCCAATTCATAGGGCATGAACTGCCCTATCTCCTGGTAAAGATCCGCATATTTGCGCACTTTATCTTCATCCACTTCGACACCGAGGCCCGGACCAGAAATCTTGCCCCAGTTAGGTCCAGTAGCGATCGGCAAGGGTTCCACGAGCAGATCATCTTGCATCATGTAAGCCGTCTGCTGGATACCGTCAGACGCATTCGGAATATTGAGCATCGCATGCTGACCAGCTGCCGCTGCCAAGCCCAGTTCCCCATGTGTATGTTTGCAAACACGCCACCCTTCCAAGTGAGCAGCCTGGCAGAGAGTCACAAAACGCTGTAATGTTCCGACCCAATAGCTACTAAAACAGAGAACATCACCACACCGACTGCGGATCACCCGGTAGGCCTCCGATTCAGTCCACAGCCCTTCGTTCACGCAGAGGCCTATCGGCAGCGAGGCTTTCAAATCAAGCATATTCTCCACCGGTTCGATCCGGACCGGTGCTTCGACGAAGTCAATATTGAATTCATGGTGCCAGGCCGGCAACACTTGCCTGGCCTCTGCTACTGTCCAGGCCTGGTTTGCATCGATGCGAATTTTGCCAGTCGGTCCAATCGTTTCTCGGACCGCAGCCAGCATTTCCGTCTCCCGAGCGGTATCGATGCCGACCTTCAGGTAATAGCAATGGAAGCCCTTTTCAACCCCATCTTTGCACTGGGCCACAAGGTCGCCAGGCTCACCCTGCGAGAGATAGTAAAAATAATTAACCTCTTCGCGGGCCGCCCCACCCCACAAACGGTAAAGTGGTTGTCCCGCTTCTTTACCACAAAGGTCCCACAATGCCTGGTCGATTCCAGCGTAGGCATAGTTGGCCGTCATCGGCCGATGATCCCAAAGACCCGTCTGATAATAATCCCTGGTAATGGCATCCTTTTCCCAAGGATCTCGTCCCAACAAAAACGGCTTCACCGACTGTACAGCCAATTCAACAGAAGCCGCATCGGGCCCGACGGTCGTCTCTCCCCAGCCAACCAGCCCCGAGTCGCTGGTCAACTTGACGATCACTGCTGTCACGCCACCACGATAAACACGGCTGCTGACTTCCGTGTGCCGATAGGGAACACTAACCAGCCAGGTTTCTAGTTCAACGACTTTCATTTTTCTCCATTACCTTCGCTTTAGAGAACAGCGCCTTCCCATAGTGTACGGCCAAGATGGCCAGCACCGCGCCCGCAGCCGTCATGGCGACGAAGTGGCATATTCGCAGGAATGTCAAAGAAACCATTCTACTCCTCCCTTGCCATAGGTGCTAATGGTTCCGTTAATCGCGACAAGGGACGCCGCCGAGTCAAGGGCAGCGCCACCATGAACGCGACCAGGGAGATTAACAGCCCTGCCAGCGCCGGTTGAAAATCCTTAATCGTCTTTTGTTCCACTGCCAGGCCTATATTTACTAGTATCCAATGGATAAGCCCCGGTAAGAAACGCCAGACCAGTGCTCCCAGGAAACCGCAAATCATGGCCGCTACGACTGCCTGGATCCGCTGTCGCCGGTACCAGAAAATCCCGACCAGGAAGGGAAAGACCATCGTCGGCGCCCAAAAATCATAGACGAAGGAGAGAATCTTCACGATATCCGAGAAGAGGCAAGCGCAGCGCGCCGCCAGCACCCCGGTCAGCAGCGTGGCATTGCGTCCCACCCGCAACAGCACTTGATCGCTCGCCTCTCTATCGAGCCCGGCCCGGTAGATATCTTCCATCACGATGGTTGAAATACAGGATAGGCAGCTGTCGCCAGAGGACATAACGGCAGCAATCAAGGCCGCGATCATCACTCCGGCAAAGACCGGCGGAAAGGTTTGCCGCATGAGCGTCGGAAAGACGATCTGGGCATCGGCCTTACCGCTCTGCTGCTGTTGTTCGATCTCAGCCACCACTTCTGGGTCTGCTTGCGCAGAAACCCCCATCACGAAGGTTGCGATTGGCAAGAAGCAGAGAAGGAAAATACCCGCTCCTGCGACCCCCCAGCGAGCCTGGCCCGCATCACGGGCAATAAAGCAACGGACGGCATAAGGGGGAACCAGCATTTCTCCCAACAGAAATGCCGCAAACATCGTTCCGATCTTAATAGCTGACCAGTGTTCATTGACAACTTGGAACGGCTGTGGACCCACCCGTTCGACGATTCCTTCAAAACCGCCGTTCTGGAGGTAGAGGTAACCTGCCGCTGCACCGATCCCCCCTACCAGTATCACGAACTGCAAGACGTCCGTCTTGACGACAGCTCGGATTCCTCCGACGGTCGAATAATAGACCACTACCGCCGCTCCGCCGAGCACGGCCACCGGATAAGGAATATCTAAAACAGTTTGTGTAATCTTTCCCATGGCGACCAGTTGGGCCACCAGTGCTCCGACCAGGAAGATCAGGCAATTGACGATGGCCAACTGGCGGGCAAGCTCACCGAACTTTTGCCCAAAGAACTCGGCCACGGTCAGCAAGTTCATTCCTCGGAGCCTGGGCGCGATCCAGAGCCCGGTGACAATCAGTTGCAGATGCCAGGCCGACGTAATGAGTGCAAAGGCAATCCCCGTTTTGTAGACATCGGCCACCGAGCCGATCGCGGCCCCGCCCCCGACCATGGTTGCCGCCGTCGTCGCCAACACGACTACCCAAGCCACGTCACGACCGGCTACCGTATAATCCAGGGAGGTCTTCACCTGCCGCGCAGAGCGAAGCCCGATCCACATCAAAAGGGCCAGGTAGCCCGTCAAGGTGGTTAGTTCAAGCAACCTGGAACCGTCGATCACGCTTACACCTTCGGTAACCCGTAGGGTTTACGATAGGTCTTAGTAAGCATTTGGTTTGCCTCATCACAATCGACAAAAGTTTCGGTCTTGGGGTCAAAATCAAGCCGTCCCTTGGTCTCAAAGGCAATATTGCCAAGGTGGACGATAGCACAACTATAGTGCGCCGTTTGAGCATTTGCCTTCGTCGTTTTACGAGTTCGGATGGAACTGAGGAACTCCCTCATGTGCTCCTCGTAACCACGTTGTCCACGAATCTCTTTCCCTTCCGTCGGTCCCGGTTTTCCCTTTGGTCCCAGGAAGGCGCTAAAGGCACCCCGTCGAGAAAAGACCATATAGCCTTCCGTTCCATAGAAGACGTTTCCATTATCGAAACCATGGATA
>CAZXJC010000439.1:0-8724 GCA_964640885.1 uncultured Pirellulaceae bacterium
CGAACAGCCACTTGGTTAACTGCCGAGCTCGGTAGGCAGGAAACTCATGTTCCTGCATCCAAACCTCAAGCTGCTCAGACGATAATTCCAGAATTGGTCTCATGTTAGTTGCTCAGAAATTGTCTGCTGGATTTGTTGCGAACTCAAAGCTGCTTCAAAAGCCGTTAAGTCAGCACAAACATAATGACTGCAAAGACGAATAACCCAGTTGCGAACCAGGGGGCTGATACTGATCACCACTTTCCCGTGAGAGTAAGCCTCCCAAATTTCAATCGCCGTCCCCATTGAAGCTTCCGGGACGTACGCCACCACCACGTCCACTTCGCGACACATATGGTTGTGACCCACGAAGGTAGCTCTGGCTGTCTCATCATCATACTCTAGCGACCCTTCGTTTCCCTGGAGTGGATCATAGATTTCACTCCCCTGGAAATGTTCCTCTAACAGTTTCCTCAACTGGCCACGGTAATCCTGTTCCTCCAGCGTATCGCCCTGGTTGGATCCTTGCATGATCCCTGCCAAAAAAAATCTCATGTTCCCGTTCTTCCTGACTAACAAAAAAGTAGAGATCAGACTACGATCTAGAATACGTTTAAGCTCTCGGAAAACCAACCTCTGCTGACCTCGAATCTCAATACAAGTCAAACGCCATGCCCTCAACAAAGAACTCACTGATTGACTCAAAACTGGCTCTGCAACACGTCATGAAGCTGATGGCCATCCCTGGCAAAAGCTGCCAGGAATCCCAGGCAGCCGATTACGTAACCCAAGCACTGCTCAAAGCTGGTGCCGCACCGGCTACTATTAAAGCAGATGCCGCCCATCGTCGTTCACCCAATGGTGGCGAGTGCGGCAACCTGGTCATGAAGTTGCCGGGTACCATCAGGGCACCACGGCGGATGCTCTCCGCTCACCTCGATACCGTACCAATCTGTGTCGGCTCCGAGCCGCGACGAAAGGGAAATATCGTGCGGTCTGCCAATCCGGCCACCGGGCTGGGAGCCGATAACCGGGCCGGTACAGCAGTGATACTCTCTACTGCACTGCACCTGCTAAAACACCAGCTACCCCACCCACCACTCACCTTCTGCTGGTTCGTCCAGGAAGAAACTTGCTTGCTCGGCGCTCGACACGTCAGTAAAGGACTCCTCGGAAACCCGAAACTTGCCTTCAATTGGGACGGTGGCGGAGCCACTAAGCTGACAATTGGAGCAACGGGAGGCTACCGACTGCGAATAGAAATTGAAGGACTGGCCAGCCATGCTGGCGGTGCACCAGAAAAAGGAATTAGTGCTATTTCCATCGCGGCCCTTGCTATCGCCGATCTGCAACAAAATGGCTGGCACGGATTGATCCGCAAAGGAAAGTACGAAGGAACCAGCAATGTTGGATTCATTGAGGGTGGTGAAGCAACCAACGTGATAACCGATCACGTAGCGATCCGTGCCGAGGCCCGCAGCCATCATCCGGGATTCCGCAAACGGATCGTAAGTCAGATTGAAAAAGCATTTCATAAAGCCGTCAAACAAGTAAAAAACAGCGATGGAAAAATGGGGAAAGTCCGTATCGAGGGACGACTGGATTATGAATCCTTCCGACTCTCAACTCGGGAACCCTGTATCCAGGCGGCCCAGGCCGTGGTGCAATCACTGGGACATGAGCCCATCTTGGCAGTCGCCAACGGCGGACTGGATGCAAATTGGACAACACGTCATGGCATCCCAACGGTATCCCTGGGTTGTGGACAAGCCAATGCTCATACCGTGTCGGAATTACTCGACATACGTGAATATCAGCTGGCCTGCCAAATAGCTCTCCAGTTGGCTACCCAAACTGAGAATTGAGTCCCATGGAACTTGACGATGAACTTTGCCTCTGCTTCCACGTCACAAAACGGAAAGTGATTAATTACATTCGTATTGAGCAGCCACGACGGGCAGCCCAACTGGCTGACTGCCATGGCGCAGGTACCGGTTGCGGCTGGTGCCGGCCCTATCTGAGAAAATTGTTCGAGCAACTTACGGAAAGTAGCGAGACAAACCCTGAACTGCCAAGTCGGGATGAATATGCACAGCAACGGTCCGCTTATGTGGAGGCCGGTAAAGGGACGCCCCCTCCGGGAGCACGGTCTAACGACCCCTAACCGGCCCGCGAATGACCAAATTTCAAGCCCCTGGACTGTACAGTCCGAACTGGCAAAAACTGGGCAAATCCGCTATGATACAAACTCGACGGACGAAAATGGAACGTCCGCCGTCATCCTCAACGCTCTGCCTGACCTACAAAAACCACTAAATAGCCGGTTAACAGGCCAGAGTAGTCCCTGTCCTAGCAGCGATTGTGAGATCAAATGGCGCGAAAAGTAGCCAAGAAAAAGACAGCCACGGCAAAAAAACCCGCTAAGAAAAAGGCGGCCAGTCCTAAAAAAGCCACTAAGAAGAAAGTGGTGAAAAAGGAAGCCACCAAGAAAACAAAGAAAAAGAAGGTTGCTGATAAAAAAGCGCCCAAGAAAAAGACACGACGAAAAAAGAAAACACCCGAAGAAATTCGCCTTAGGGCAACCTGGGGAGTGTTTAGTCAAACCTTAAAACAGGTGGCTTCCTTCGAGTACCACCAGAAAAAACAGGCTCTGGACAAAGCTGCTGCTCTTAGCAAATCTGGTAAACCTCCTCACTTTGTTCGGGTCGTTAAAGAACCGATCGAAGAACCCTTGGAAGAGGAAAGTTAAGTCGCTCTGGTCGTGTCATAAACCTGAGAGCCAAGTGCCGTGTTACACGTTATTAATTCAAAATGCGTAACAGTTACCCGCGCCTTTTGCTTCTTGTGGCTGTTCTCATTGGCCGGCTGTCAGGGTGAAGCTGACCAACCAACTGCTTCACCTCAGCAAACCAGTAAGGCAGCCAAACCTGCCGCTAAGCCACTCACCTTACGCGTTGTGGACGCCGATTCACTCAACCTGAGCGAGGTGCTGGCGGATGCAATTCCCGTTGAACCGGGAAAACTGGAAATCTCTGGACCCGTCGACTGGGGGTTGGCATCGCGCAGTTCAGATTATCTGGCACGCTTTTACCTGGACAGAACTCGTCGCACCCGGTTACCGCGTATTTGGATTACTGCCAAAACCATCCCTGAACCAGCGATTGAAACCGTCACCGAAGAGAATGTCATCGAGTATGCCACCGACATCGCCAGCCGGTTAGCGAGTGAATCGGACCAAGAGTTGCTCGAAGCAGTCATCCCGATGCTTATCGGAAATCGACCATGCGCCCGTTACGTTCGACAAACTCGCTACAAATTCAAAGACGGGAACAACATCCGTTCCGTCGTTGCCGAACGCCAGATACTCGTCACCATGGTGGCCGGTCGTGAAATCACTTTGGAACTACATGTCCTGGCTGGTGAAATCAAACAGTTTCGTGACCTGGCTTACGCTGTGCTGGCTGGCATGAACTTCCTGGACACAACCGAACCGACGCCAACCCCCGAAGAGCCTGCCGAAGAACCAGCGGCGAACGAGGACAAGCCGGTAACCGACTCGCCCTAGCCGCCACGGAAATCGAGTGGATTATTCTTTTTCCGGGACCGCAATCGCAAACACATGCGTCTTATTGGCAATATACAATACGTCGTTGGCAACAACCGGTGTACTGTAAACTGAATTGCCCATGTTGATTTCAGCGATCGGATCATGTTTTTCCTTCGACAAATTGAAGACAGACACATCCCCGTCTTCATCGCCAATATAAACATGATCTTCCACGATCAAGGGTGAACCCCAGGCCGCCGCCAGCATGTCATAGGTCCAGTGAACCTTTCCGGTCTTAGCATCGAGGCAATGAAAGAGGCCGCTGAAGTCCGAAATGTACAGCAGGTTATTCTTGATCGCCACAGTTCCACAACTGCGATGCATCTGCTCCTCGAAGTCAATCTCACCATTGTCATCCTGGTCATAACTGGAGTAATGCCAGATGACGGCTGAATTCTCGTTATCACGGGCCGCCTGGCCATCTTCTTCGATAACCGCCTGCAAACGCGTTGGCGGAATCGTCTTACCCGTCTTCACATCAACTGCCAGTTGAGGACTCACGTCACCACGCTTGGTCGGATCGAGACACCAGAGATGTCCCTCCCCTTCGCCATGCTCAGGATCCTGACCAACTGCCACGTAAACACGACCTTCATGGATAACGGGAGTCGCAATAATATTGTTACGAGTTCCACGACCACCCAAACGCCAAACGGAAGTCTTGGGATTCGCATCAAATTTCCAGAGCAATTCAGGACTGCCATCTTTGCCCTCGTTGGCGGCAAAGCTATAAACCCAGCCATCTCCCCCAGCAAAGATTGCCTGAGGAACATCCCCAAGGATACCGACCGTCGGTGACGACCATTGGCCGTGCAAGATGTTGGCACCGGGAGACTTATCCGTCCAGTAGACTTCACCCGTATTCTTGTTCATCGCAATGAAGCTGGGCGCTGCGGGTTGCGGCAAATTGATATGTGACTCGTCGAGACCATTGGAGGTGTTGACGAACAGGATGTCACCAAACGAAGTCACTGAGCAACTGCACATATTATGCTGTGACACTTTCAAATGCTTCATCATGTCATACTTCCAAATGACATCCGCTTCATTCTTGTCATCCGGAGTGACCACTTTGAAAGCACTTAGCTTCGGGCCGACCAGCTTAATCACAAGGTCACGGTCAGAATCACCTACCGTGGCCTGTACGTTCCACCCCTTACCACCGTCCGCACCACTGACCGTCACTTCGGCTGGTAATTCCATTCCCGCATCAGCAAATGCCTTCACGACTGCTTCGGTCAACTTACCTTCTTTCAGGGCTGCAATGGCCGGGGCCACGGTATCTGTTTTCGGATCGGGGCCTGTTCGAATATCAAACAGTCGAGCCAATTCGTTCTTGACATCGCCGTCGTCCTCGCCGTCATAGTATCCTTCCGCATCAAGGCAAATCACTTCGCCACGGCTCCCCACGAACCAGAGGCGATTGCCTTCCACCAGCGGTGCACAGCAGATTCCCTGCAAGGGCCAGTCATGGACACGACCGGTCGGTAATTTTTCACTCGAATGCTGCCAAAGAAACTCCCCGGTTGCTTCATCAAAACAGATCAAACAACCCAGGTCGACGCGTGCTCCGTAACGCTTGAGATAGCCCGCACTGTTATTGGTACCGACAAACACACGGCCACCCGCAATCACTGGATTTCCATAAGTCTGGCTACCAACCTGAGCAACCCATTTGATATTGAGAGCAGAACTGGGATCCCAGGCCCGTGTCTTGCGATCAAACTTACCTACTTCCCATTCAATCGGAATGCCTTTGCCAATCGGCACGTTGTTACGGAGCGAGTTACCACCCCATTGTGACCAGTCTCCCGCCACGACAACTGGATTCTTCGTGGGCACGGTCGACGTCTCCTTCGCTTTGTCATCGCCAGGAGCTTCATCACCAGGAGCTTCATCACCAGGAGCTTCATCACCATCAGGTGTCTCACTTCCCGTGGAGTTGTTGGTATCTTGCCCTTCATTGGCAGTATTTTGACAACCACCCAATACCAACATTCCCAGGCTCATCCACAACAGACTCGCCACGACGACAGCAGACCATTTCATTTTGATCATCCGATAAATCTCCTCGTTAAATCCTGGTGTAAACGCCTGGTAGTGACGTTTGAATTCAATTCTCAGTTACTTGAATATTGTCCAAGTAGATTTCAGCATCCTTGGCATTACCAAAAAGGCCTGGGCTACCGGACAAATTAGGTACATCATCACTTGCCTGGATCGTCCACGCTGCTGGTTCCTTCTTGTCACGCAACCAGACTTTCCCTTGCAAGACTGCTTTGCCGTCCTGAACTGTTGCCCGGAACTTCATGTGATACCATTGATTTGGTTCCCAAGGAAAATCAATCGTCTTGGCCATTCGCAACTGTGGAACCCAACTGCGAATTTGCAAACGCTGGTTTTCTCCCTGCAAATCCATCGTATATCCGTGGGCAATCAAGCCAATATCGGGAAGCTTATCATTGGTGATAGCTCCTTGCACATCTGCTTCGATCGTGTAATTCGAGAGTTCGGAGTGCCCGAACCAGCAGCGACTGCGCGTTCCTTTCGGAATCGTGGTGATCTTGACCATCACGTTGCTGCCATCTTTCTCTCTAACCACGTGGCGGTAACGCGCACCGACCCAAGTAATGGGCGGATCATTGAGTTCATCGAAGGTAAATTTCCAGGGTAGATCGGGAACAATTCGTGCCCGTGCTTTCCCGGTCAGTTCACCAACTCGAGCCGTCACGACAGTCGCCGAGTGGACTGCTTCCGCAGCCGCCTGGTACTTCCCACTAGCGTCAATCGTGCCGCTGCCCTGGACCGCAAACTCAACACCACTATCCAACTGTTTTAAGAACTGACCCGCCTGGTTAAACAAACGTACCTTGTATTGCTGGTCCTGGCCGGGGCGCAACAGTGCATCGGCAGGAACCAGTTGGACGTGGGCCACCGCCTGGTCATCAGCAACCGGTTTTTCCTGCGGTACGTCGACACCGATTGCCGCAACGCCGCTCTCTTTCGACTTGTCTTCCAGGCAATAAAGAGCCCCCGTGGTATGCAAGTAAATGCGGCCATGTGAGCAAATCGGAGAAGCATGGCATTCTTCACCTCGTGGCAACCGTCCGTATTTCAGTTTCGTAACACCCTTATCGGCATCCGGCTTGAGGATGTACCAGCGACCGTTTGCCGTGCAGATATAGATCTTGCCATCGGCCATCAGCGGACTGGGACGCATCACGGTTCCCAAGGCAATCCGTTTAGCCACCGGCTCCCCAGTTTTCGCATCCAACACATGCAGCTTGGCTCGATCATCAAAGCAATAGAGACGTCCCTCGTGATAAATGGGTGAACTTTTCCCCATCATCATCTCTGGAATCTTCCAGAGTTCATGAGTCTTCGTCACATTTCCTTTTCCTGTCGCGTCAATGGCCACGATCGCGCCCATGGCCGTCCCCTCGGTGTTCTCTTCGCTGTGCCCGCTAAAGACCCGGTCACCAACGACCAGCGGAGCAACATTCAAGCCACGACGGGAAAAACCGTAGTTCCAGATCGGCTGACCAGTACGCGGCTGGATAGCCCAGACATCACCATCACCAGAACCAAAGACGAGAGCCTTTTGCCCCTTGAGTGTCGTCACCGCAGGGCTGCTGTATGTCGTGTCATAGGGAAGCGGCCTGGTACCATTAAACCAAACAATCTCTCCTGTTCGCTTATCGAAACCAACGAACCGATGAGCCGGCTTAGCCATGTCACCCCAGCCAATAACAATCGCACTAATAATCACCAGGTCATCACAAATCACTGGGAAATTGGTCCGACCACCGTAGGTACTCAGTAATCCGAAACGCTCATGCATGGAAACGGACCAGACCACCTTGCCGGTAGCCCCTTCGAGACACTGGAAGTAACCACAGACGCCGAGGGCATATACGTAACCAGTCTCCGGGTCGCCACAGACTGAACTCCAGCCAACGCGCGTGTCAGGAACATCCGACAGGAAAACATTAAAGCGATTCTCCCAAATCGTTTTTCCAGTCACGGCATCCAGGCAAAGGACCCGCTCACCTTCGCGGGGAGTTTCTGGTTCTGCCCGGGTCAGCAAGTAAATTTTTCCGTTCATTACAATTGGTGTACTACGACCACCCAGGTCGTCGCGCTTCCAAGTAACGTTGCTTCCTTCACCGCCGCGAGGATCCCAGTCATCAATCAGTCCGGTTTCATGAGACGTCCCGTTATAAGACGGTCCCCGCCAGAAAGTCCAATCCAGGGGATCTGCCTTCTTGGCAGCAGTCGCCTGCGCAAACAAGGGCCCACCCTGCAGTCCCATGCTCGCGAGCAAAATTGCCGTTAGCAGGAAGCTGCCGAGAGACCAACTTCGATCTCTATCAGAACCCACATCGCAACCTGTACCGAAACGTGTCAAAGAATAGTTTATTCTCATTAGATTTGTATTCCGTTTCATGATCTACTCACATCATCAAAGGGTCGAAACAAGCAAGCTTTCATTTAAGCCCAAGAATACGGGACGTATAACGGTCCTACAAGCAGGACCGCAGCAAAACGCCCCGGAATCGTCAGTCAAACCACTCGTCCTCCGGATCAAACTTGGGAAATACGACAATTAAGACTTTCATCTTCCCAATCGCCCGATGCCTGGTACCGGGTCGAATCAGGACACAGAGACCGGGATAGACGTCGATTTGCTCCTGATCTAACTGCATTCGTGCCCCAGCCTCACACTCCAAAAAGTAATAGGTCTCCGTCAAACCCTTGTGATAATGCAACTGGGCATCTGTTGAAATCTCGGTGACATGAATAGTCGCCGGGTAATCTTCCACGTCAGCAAAAGCCCGGCGGGCAGATCCACAAGGACAGGCCACGCCAGTTAGCTGGCCAAAATCTACCAGCTCATATCCGGTCTGCGATGTTCGTTCTGTCATGGCGGTGGGAAATATTTGGCAGGGAACCATAAATCTTACTGAAGCCGGATATTTTAACAGAAACCCTGCCAGGTAGCCACGATACGGGCTGTTGACCGCTATTTCACTCCCTGACCAGCCTCTCTGGCCGCCACAGAATCGGTATAGCTTCACTACCTTGCCGAACCGCGAATCCTTACCCAACAGTTGATCTAAACCACTTCTTAAAAAAGA
>CAZXJC010000440.1:0-4446 GCA_964640885.1 uncultured Pirellulaceae bacterium
TTCGAACGTCTTTTAATTGCGGTTGCTGCAGCCGGCAAACGGGATGACCCGCTTGGCCATATTCTCTTTGATGGCCCACCCGGTCTTGGCAAAACAACGTTTGCCACCTGCATCCCGAGAGAACTCGGGGTACACCTGGAGATGACCAGTGGAGCTGCTCTCAAGGCACCTAAAGACCTGCTTCCTTACTTAACCAACTTGCAGGAAAAAACGGTCTTCTTCATTGATGAAATTCATCGCCTGCCAGCGGCCGTCGAAGAATACCTGTACACAGCCATGGAAGACTTTCGTATTGATTTAATCCTCGGCGAAGGGATTAATGCCCGCACCATCAATATGTCGCTACAGCCTTTTACGCTGATCGGCGCTACCACACGTGCTGGCCTTCTCTCCAGTCCGCTGAGAGACCGCTTCCAATTCCGTGAACACCTTGAATTCTACAGTGACCAGGAACTAACTGAAATCGTCACACGCAACGCTCAGAAACTAGCAGTCACGATTGAACCTGACGCAGCCAGTATTATTGCTCAACGAAGCCGCGGGACTCCACGCGTTGCCAACAATCGACTCCGCTGTGTCCGTGATTATGTCACCAGTAAAGCAGATGGACACATTACCTGCCAACTGGCCCAGGATGCGCTCAAAATGTGGGGCGTCGACCAGCGAGGACTGGACAAACAGGACCGCAAGTACCTGGAAACACTCATTCGTGTCTTTGACGGCGGCCCCGCTGGCATCGAAGCCCTGGCCCACACGATGAACACGGCCGTGGACACGTTATCCGATGAAGTCGAACCGTACCTGCTACGAAGCGAACTGCTAATTCGCTCGCCTCGTGGCCGCATGGCAACTGATCTCGCCTGGCAACATCTCCAGTTGTCCCCCCCATCCCCCCCTTCGGAAGAAGATCAGAACACTCTCTTCGACAAAAAATAGTCTCGACTCAGGCGGCTGGCGACCGGAAACCAGCCTGCCTTGCGGTTGACAGCCCGCTGCGCGGGTTTTAGGATGGGAAGTCCTCTTGGTGAGGAAATCTAAAAGTCCCTGAACACCCAAAAACGAGAGTCCGTCATGGCGGTTCCCAAACGAAAACACTCCAATTCGCGATCTGGAAAAAGACGTTCTCATGATGGAAAAAAACCGCGTCAATTGACGTATTGTGCAAAATGCAGCACACCATTGCCAACCCATGTCGTTTGTCCTGTCTGTGGCTATTACATGGGAAGAACCGTGGTCGATGTGGAACAGAATGCCTAGTTCCCTCGTTTGAACCAGCAAGCCATCAGCCTTCCGGGCTAACCAAAGGGTAGATGCCGTGAGTCGAACTGCCTTTCTATTTCCCGGGCAAGGGGCCCAAACCGTCGGCATGGGAAAAGAGCTCTACGAGTCGCTACCAGCAGCTCGCCAGTTGTTTGACCAGGCTGCTGAGATCCTGGGCTATGACCTGGCTAACATCTGCTTCGAAGGCCCACCTGAAACGCTCAACGCTACCAATCACAGTCAGCCCGCGCTGTTTGTCGCCAGCCTGGCTGCACTGGAATCGGTCAAGGCGCAATCACCGCAGCTGCTGGAAGATTGCCAGGCTGTTGCTGGCTTAAGTCTCGGCGAATATACAGCACTGGTCTTCGCCGGAGTCCTGGAATTCGAAGCAGCGTTGAAGGTCGTCCAGGAACGTGGCTCAGCGATGCAAGCGGCCGCTGAAGCCGTTTCCAGTGGAATGGTCAGTGTCCTGGGAATGGAACTGCCTCAGTTGGAAGAACTAATCGAACAACAACGGGGCCCCGACGAAACTCTGCAAATCGCCAACCTGCTGTGCCCGGGTAACCTGGTCGTTTCAGGTGACCAGGCAGCCTGCCAGAGACTAGCCGAGGCAGCCACCGAGGCGGGCGCTATGAAAGTCCTCCCACTTGCCGTGGCAGGTGCCTTTCACACTCCAATCATGCAACCCGCCGTACAACGCCTGGCCACAGTCCTGGAAGAAGTTTCCTTCCAACCACCTCGCATTCCCGTTATTTTCAATGTTGATGCCCAACCGCACGAAGACCCCCAACAAATCCAAGAATTGTTGGTGCAACAAGTCGTTTCTCCCGTCTTGTGGGAAGATTCAATGAGGTATCTACTAAATACAGGAATCGACAGTTTTTGTGAGATCGGCCCTGGACGTGTCCTGCGAGGTCTGTTGCGTCGCATCGATCGCAAAGTAAATTGTGAAAACATTACTTGTTGAAGCTGAGATAAATTATCTCCTGGCAAGAATCTGTTTGATGCCTGGCGATGGCCAGATTGATGTTTAGCAAGAATTAGCTCAAGTCAAGAAAGTATACTCCCCATGGCTGAATCAACACCCGACCTGCAAGTCAACTTATCAGACAAAACTGCCATCGTGACAGGAGCCTCTCAAGGACTCGGAAAAGCCGTTGCCCTGACACTGGCAGCTAACGGTGCACGCGTGGCCTGCGTAGCCCGTAGTGTCGACAAACTAAATGAAACGGTCCAACAGATTCAGGAAGCCGGCGGCGAGGCCGAAGCGTTTGCCTGCGATGTTACGGACCGTGAAAGTGTCGATGGGCTGGTCGATCAAGTGGTCGAACAATGGGAAAAACTCGATATCCTGGTCAACAATGCCGGCATCACTCGAGACACGCTACTCCCTAGAATGTCCGATGACGAATGGGATGCCGTGATCAACACAAATCTGCGAGGCTGCTTCCTTTTCGCCCGTGCTGCTTCTCGCTACATGATGCGAGCCCGCTATGGACGAATTATCAATATGTCAAGTGTTTCTGGAATCATCGGTAACCCAGGACAAACAAATTATTCAGCGTCCAAGGCCGGGCTGATTGGCCTAACACGAAGCCTCAGCCGTGAACTGGCAGGTCGCAAGGTCACCGTCAACGCCGTCGCTCCCGGGTTCATCGAGAGCGATATGACCGCTGCCCTCGGCGATATGATCATCGACGAAGCCAAAAAGCGAATTCCCGCTAAACGACTGGGAACCGCCGATGACGTGGCTGCTGCCGTCCTGTTCCTGGCCGGAGACGCTGCCGCCTACGTTACCGGACATGTTTTAACCGTTGACGGTGGGATGACCGGTTGACTTATCGCGTCGAATCGACGGTCGAAACTGGCTGACACGAGGACTCCTCAAAAATTACTGCTTCTCAGAGGGATTGCATCTTGACCTCTCTTATGGAAATCCTCTATCTTGTGACCTTGAGGGTCACCTTTTGGAGTCTCGGTCGACCTAACAATACCTTTCGGGAAAACAGAATTCTATTAGAATTCTAGGTTCCATGAACGCAGGAGGATCAATAAGGTGGCATCTGTTGAAGAACGCGTATTTGGAATTATTAATGAGCAGCTAGGCGTCGAGAAAGACAAGATTACGCTGGAAACATCGTTTGAGAATGACCTTGGTGCCGATTCGTTGGACCAAGTTGAACTCGTGATGGAACTGGAAGAAGAGTTCGATGTTAATATTCCAGATGACGCTGCTGAAAACATTCAAACGGTCGGTCAAGCAATCGACTTCATTGAAAAAGCCCAGTCCTAATCAGTGAGTGTCTTGAACTAGTATGAAACGACGTGTTGTCGTCACCGGAATGGGTGTCGTAACGTCGCTTAGCTGCGACGTAACTGACCTTTGGAACCAGGTATTAGCTGGTGAAAGTGGTATCCACGATCTTAAGCTCGTGGATACGAGCGACTTTCGAGTAAAGATTGGTGGCGATGTCTACGACTGGGACCCCGGTGATTACATTGCTCGCAAAGAAGCCAAGCGACTCGATCGCTTCTCCCAGTTCGCTCTCTATGCCGGCTCCAAGGCCGTAGAAAATTCTGGACTCGATTTCTCAAAGGAAGAACCGTTCCGAGCTGGAGTTATTCTCGGATCTGGCATCGGTGGACTGCAGGAAATTGAAACGCAAATCGAACGCTTGCTCTCCAAAGGACCCGAACGCGTTTCCGCTTTTACGATCCCCAAGCTGATGCTCAATGCCGCTGGCGGAAATATCTCTATCCGCTATGGACTGCAGGGACCAAACTATACCGTAGCCACCGCCTGCGCTAGTGCAACTAATGCCATCGGTGATGCACTCAAAACCATTCAATACGGTGACGCCGACATCATGGTAACCGGGGGAACCGAAGCAGCAATCACTCCCATGGGCGTCAGTGGATTCCAAAACATGAAGGCTCTCTCCATGCGAAACGATGAGCCTACGCAAGCCAGTAGACCCTTTGATTTGAATCGCGACGGTTTTGTTATCAGTGAAGGGGCTGGCATCATCGTCCTCGAAGAATTAGAGCACGCACAACAGCGCGGTGCCAACATCCTATGCGAACTGTTCGGATTTCGCTCCAGAGGAGATGCAGCCCACATCACCCAACACAACGAACAAGGACTGGGAGCAGCGCAAGCCATTAAAAATGCTAATGAAGACGACG
>CAZXJC010000441.1:0-3040 GCA_964640885.1 uncultured Pirellulaceae bacterium
GACGCGCACGCGACACCGCCACTAGAGGCCACGCTGCTGGCCCCGCCGACGACAGCGATGTCGCCGCCGTCGCCGCTGGCGCTCCCGCCGCTGGCAACGGCAACATCGCCCCCGGTGCCTTCGCCCGCGCCGTCGGATCGGCCGGCGCCCACTACAATCGCACCACCGTCCGCCGCCCCGTCCGCGGTCGTTCCGGCGTCGACAGTGACGCAGCCGCCCGCGCCGCTGCCAGTATTGCCAACCGCAAGGGACACGGAACCCGCCCTCGCAGTGCCCGACGCGCCCGTGAGCACCGCGACCGAGCCAGCAGCCCCCGCCGCCGCGGTGCCGGAAGAGCGCGCCAAGCAGCCGCACACGCCGCCTTGCCCCCCAACATGGGAACCGATGCCAACGACGCCGCTTGATGTAGCGCCACTAGCCCCGCTCGACAGGAAGACGGCGCCGCCTGACGACGACACGCTTCGTCCGGCGCCGACGCCAATCTCGCCCCCACGCCCACCGCCGCCTTCGCCGGCGGACACCGCAACGTGCCCCCCGCTTGCGCCGCTGGCCCCGGCGGTAACGGCAACCTTGCCGCCGTCCTCGCCCGATCCAGACGCACCGTCGCCCACGTGGAAAGCAATTCCGCCGCCAGACCCGGCCGACCCAGCCCCGCTCAGCAGCTGGACTGCGCCCCCAGTTCCAACGGATGCACCCGCGGATTCGCTGTCACCCGCAACGATCGCCACGCCACCCCCGCCACCACTACCAGCGTCAGTCGCGCCCGCGTGCACGGCGACGTCTCCGCCGGACCCGGAGTCGCCGGTGCCGACGACAAAGGAAATCGAGCCCCCGTGTCCGGCCGTGGAGCCCCCCGTGGCGAGCGCGATCGACCCAGAGTCGCCGCTCACCGCGGCGCCTGTGTCCACGTCGACACTCCCGCTCCCTCCTGCACTACCGCCCGCGGCAGTTGCGACGTGGACAGCGCCGCTCGACTGGGTTTGGCTGGCCCCGCTGACGACGGCAATGCCGCCGCCGTCGCCCGTTGTACTGTCGCCGCCCGCGTGCATTACGCGACCGCCGACGCCGCGATCCGGGGCGCGCGCCGCGCCCGCAAGGAAGGAAACGTCGCCGCCGTCGTCGTCATTGCCTTCGGCGCTGCCCGCGACCACGCCGACGGTGCCGCCAGCGCCCCCGCCCGACAGTCCAACCGTCACCACAACGCTGCCGGTGGGGCCCGACGCGGCCCCGGTGGACAACGTCACGCCGCCGCCGACGCCGCCCGAACTTGTGCCTGTCCCGAACGCCAAAGAGCCGGACACGGCGCCACCCGTGTCCCCTGTCACCACGTTCACGTCCCCGGCAGCACTCCCCGCGGACGAGCCGGCGCGGACGGCAACGCTGCCACCGTCGCCTTCCGTGGCATCGCCCGCGCCGACATCAACGCGACCGCCGGCGGATGACGCTTCGGACGCCAACGCGACGTCCCCCGCGGCCAACAGAACGTCGCCACCGGCGGCGTCGACGCTCGCCCCGGCGAACAACGCGATCGTACCGCTTGCGCCCGCGTGCGCATTTCCGGTTTGCACAGAAATCGCGCCGGCGGCACCTTCCGTCCCCGTCCCTGTGCGCAATGACAGCTCTCCACTGTCGCCGACGCCGCCACCGTCGGCCGACCCGACAGCGACGTCGCCGCTCGACGTCTGGCTGCTGGCGCCACTCGTGAGTTCGATTCCGCCGCCCGTCAAATCCGCGCTCTCGCCACCGACGAACGCCACGCCGCCGCCGGCGCCCCCGGTGCCTCTGCCACCAGCGACCGCCACCTCGCCGCCGTCGTGGCCGCTGAAACCCGCCGTGATCGCCACGGCGCCGCCGGCACCGGTCCCCCCCGTGGCACCCCCGCCGACCTGCACAGCCACGTCGCCGCCCGCACCGGTCGAACCGGAACCGCTTTGCAGCTGGATGGCGCCACCGCCGCCGCCGCCGCCGCTGCCGCCGAAGCTTGTGCTGCTGCCCCCGAACACGGTGACGCGACCGCCGCCCCCTCCGGAGTTCGTCGTGCCGGCCGCCATTACCACGTCACCGCCGGACGCCGTGTTCCCTGGCCCCACGGACGCCGCGATCGAGCCGCCCCTGCCCCCGGTTGCGGACCCGGTAGTCACGGATATCGCACCCGTGTCGCCGTTCGTGGCGTCTCCGGACACCAACGTGGCCTCGCCACTGCCGCCGGATGGTCCACCGGCGCACGTGGCCGCGTGAAGGCCCCCGCTCGCCTCCTGGGCGCTTGGCCCGCCGGCGATGGCAATAGACCCGCCATCTCCGGACGTGCTGCCACCTGCCGCCACCGCCCCTGCGCCACCAGCCCCCTGGCCCGGCACCGAAGAAGCGCCGGCGGTGAATGAGATGCCGCCGCCAACCGCTGTGCCATCCGCCGTGGTGCCGGCGCCTACGGCCACGACGCCTCCCGCGCCGCTCCCGGTGTTGCCGGCGGAAACACCGATCGATCCAGCGCGTGCCGCCTGCGAGGCGCCCGTGCGCACGTTGACCGAGCCGGCGGCGCCAAGTGCAGCGCCGCCGGTTTCAAAGGCGAGGTCGCCGCTGACGCCGCCGCCACCGCCGTTCGCGGACCGAACAGCGACCGCGCCGCTTGACGCCTCCGCGCTCCTGCCGCTGGCGAGCTCGATGCTCCCACCCGTGTCGGAAGTACTCGCTCCGCCGGTGATGCCAATGCGGCCGCCGTCGCCGGCGGTTCCGCCACCGCCCGAGACGCACGTGCCCCCGCCACTCGCTCCGCTGAGACCCGCCGACACCACAACGGCGCCACCCGGCGGGGCCGTCCGGGACGTTGCACCGTCACCGACTTGAATGGCGACGTCCCCGCCCGACCCGGCTGCCCCTGCGCCGCTGAGGAGCTGGATGGAGCCACCGCTGCCGGCCCCCGCACCCGCCGCCGCACTCCTCCCCGCGGCGACCAGAACGTGTCCGCCAGCCGCGCCCGAGTCGGTCGCGCCCGCGCACAGCCGCACGGTGCCGCCGGCATCGGTGTCGACCGGGCCGACGG
>CAZXJC010000442.1:0-11274 GCA_964640885.1 uncultured Pirellulaceae bacterium
TCGATCGCTTCCCGACATGCTGAAACACGCGTGGAAGAATCTGTCGATCAACAGGCAGCAGAGATGCTTAAGGAGGTTAGCGACACTTACCAGGAACAGTTTCGTAAACCACTGATTCGACGTGACGGTTTTCCCAAAACGTTGGTTGCTCAAACCAGCGACAAGGAACTCATGGTTCAGGTTAAGCAGACCGGTCGGTTCCAGGTGGCGGCTCCGTCGGCACCGCCCGAGCTTAACAAGGGGCATGATTTGGCATTGCGAATGCATGAATCGCTGGTCCGTAACTTGTCGGAAGCTGCCCTGTCTGGAGTCACCCTGACCGACGAACGATTAGAAGAATTACTGCGAGAAGCGGGTGCAGAAGTGCCTGAAGAATTGCAGGTTTCTCCCGATCGTGATTCCTGGTCGATTACGTTTTCTTCGTCCCGGCCGATTAGCGTTGAATTTCGTAAAGACCAGCTGACGATTGCGATCCGTGGACGCAGGTTTACTGAGGGTGAACGCGTTTTTAGTACCCCGATTCGTATTGCTGCCACCTATCAGGTGGAAAAAGTTGGGGGTGGAAGTAAGCTCACACGGGTTGGAGACGTTGCAATTGATTTTATCGGACGGACGACTTTAAATGCCCGACAGGTTGCTTTCCGTACCGTCTTGCGGCGAAAATTTGGAGCGATGTTTAAACCCGAATTTTCCAGTGACGGATTGCAATTGCCAGGTGAGATGGAAAAAGTTGGGCCACTTGATGTGGTTCAATTGAGCTCTCGAGATGGCTGGTTTGTGCTGGCCTGGAAACTACCGGCAAAAACGCTCAAATCGGCAGCGCTTCAGAAATGAACAAGCAGGTTCGTTCCTTGATCGGTTGCCAGCGGACTCCTGAGGAACCGATGAACTCATGAATCGTTGGGTAGAGATTGAATTCGATTGTTTGCCCCTGCGAAGCATAGGCAGGTTTGATATCCCGCTTGATGCCTCTCCCGTCTACCAGGCGAAGTGTGAGCGGATTAAACAGGCAATCGATCAGCACGGGTCTCACAACAGTTACTATCTGCACAATGCCCAGGTAGCCTTCTACCTGACTAATTCGCCGCAGCGAGGGATGGTGGAATTTAGTTTCGAATGGACCGTGCTGACTTGTGAAGCGGACCGGCAAACCCGCGACTGTCATCTGCAGGTTGAACTCAAACGGGAAACCTGCGACTGGCTTACCCAACCGATCGTCGACTGGTTTGCCGAAAGCGTCCGGCATGCGGTCGCGGTAGAATTTGATCGCTATATTCAGGCCGGTGACCTGGAAAAAACGAAAGAGCGCATCAATCAATTAGAAGCATCCCAAGAAGCGACGGAAGGTTTCTTGGGGATGTATCTGTAAGCTAGCAGGCTTTTTGCCGCTAATTTGAGCTGAAATGTGAAACTGGGGGCGTGTGGAGATTTGAGGAGAATGAACTCCTGAACTAGTCCCAGATTATGCTCTCGAAATCCGTAATTTTATGCAAGGTTTGAGGATTCGACGACGATAACAGCGTAGCCGATTGGCAGACTGCGCTTGTGTTCGACGGCATGAGAACAGTCTTACCGGATGACCGGTACGGGGGGGGACAATCGACCGAGAGACGAGTGGGATCTCTCAGAGGCTGCTTGGCAGTCAGTCCCTTAGTTCCCCCAACTGGACCCGTACCACCTGTGTTCAACATTGTTCGACCGACAGTTTATCGGCACTATTTCTTTTTGATGGTGCTGATGGTCTGTGTGACGTTCCTGGTCGGTTGCCATCCAACGCAGCCTTCGTATTTCTGCGAAGGAGATCCATTGGCTCATTACTTGGACCGAGCCACGGACGTGGAATACCCGGATGTCTACCAGCCGCGATTAGAAGAAGTTGACAAGGCAGGTGCTCCGATCACTTTGAGCAATGCTCAAGTGGGTGAGTCATGGGACATTACCCTGGAAGAGACGATTTCGATTGCTTTGAAGAATAGCAAGGTAGTTCGTAATCTTGGTTCAGTAACGCCCTTTGGATTTGCTGACGGATTGACCAGTCGTACGGTGGGATCCGCTACGGTTTATGATCCAGCCATTTTCGAGACGGATCCTACGGCTGGCGTCGCTGCGGCTTTGTCAAATTTTGATGCCGCCTTTACCACCAGTGTGTTCTGGCAGAAGACGGATCGACCCCAGAATGTAGATAGTTCTACTTTTGGCTTTGTGCCCATTTTCTTCCAGCAGGACTTGGGTCAAATGGACATGGCCCTGAGCAAGCAGACGGCTTCGGGGACACTTTTTACACTACGAAATCAGACTACCTATGACCGCAACAACCGAGGTTTCGGCCGGGCACTGCCAAGTGACTGGTTTACGGCCATGGAATTCGAGGCGACTCAACCCTTACTGCGTGGCCGGGGTACCCAGGTGAACCGTATTCCGGTTGTACTGGCACGGATTAATACTGACGTCAGTTTAGCCAGTTTTGAGTCGAGTGTTCGTAACCTTATTATGGATATCGAGAACAGTTATTGGGATCTCCACTACGCTTACCGTAATCTTGAAACGACGAAAATAGCACGTGACAGTGCCCAGGTAACCTGGAAGATTGCTTACGCGAAGTTCAAAGGGAAGGTGGAGACGATTCAAGCGGAGTCGCAGGCCAAGGAACAGTACTTTTTCTTTCGTTCTCAAGTAGAGGCTGCCTGGCGTGATCTCTTGAACACGGAAAACCGGCTTCGCTGGTTAATGGGATTGGCAGCGACTGACGGCCGCATCTTGCGACCAATTGACGAACCGATCCAGGCACGCGTGCAGTTTGACTGGCAGGATGTTCATGCAGAATCGCTGATTCGTAGCACAGAGTTGCGACAGCAAAAGTGGGCAATTCAACGACGTGAACTGGAATTAATCGCGGCTCGTAATCAACTGCTTCCCGAGTTAAACATGGTTGGTCTTTATCGCTGGTTGGGCCTGGGTGATGACCTGATCGAAGCGAATCGCCGTGGATTTAACTTTGTTCAACCCGGTTCATTGGCCTGGGACGAGTTGACCGAGGGTAATTATCAGGAAGTGCGCTTGGGACTTGACTTTACACCACCAAAACTTGGGGCCCGCCAGGAAATGGCTGGGGTACGCAATGCCCAGTTACAATTGGTGCGTGAAAAGGCCCGGCTCGAAGACATGGAGCTGAATACATCACACCTGTTGACGGTGGCGATGAGAAACCTGGACAGCAACTATGAACTGGCCGAATCCCATTTCAATCGCTGGGCTGCTTCCCAGGCAGAAGTTAACTCTGCGGAAGCACTCTATACGGGTGGTAAGGCAACCTTGGACCTGGTCCTGGAAGCTCAACGCCGGCGTGCCCAGGCCCAGGTCGATTACTACCGGGCTCTCATTGATCACACCAAGTCAATTGCGGATGTTCATTTCCGTAAAGGATCACTGTTGGAGTATTGTAACGTTCAATTAGCGGAAGGTCCCTGGCCACAAAAAGCATACTGGGACGCCTGGGGACATGCTCGCCGACGAGCTGCCAGTCGCCAGCTTGATTACGGCTGGACACGGCCGCGGGTTATTAGCCGTGGAGCGTTACCGCAGCAGGCGACAGAAATTGAAGCAGAAGAAATTGCCGTTCCGGACGCGGAGCCTGTTGAAGTGTTAGATTCAGTTCCGGTTCCTGCTGGCGAAGCGCCGCCTGCTGAACTGCCGAAAGAGGAATCGATTCTCAAGTCGCAACCGATCAGTGCCGTTCCGATTGGTACTGGTGTGGTGAGCCCTGTCGTGAAACAGGTCGATTATCAGCGGCAGATCGATAAACCAGCTGCTACCCTCAAAGATCCGGTCATTAGCGATTGGTCCGAAGACCAAGTTAAGGCGGTTTCTCCGTCGAGCAGTCGTTAAGAGGGGCTGCCTTCCTGCTCTTTCTTGCCGTAGAATAGTCTCGTCAAATGAGACCTACGGTGAGAGCGGGAGGCTCTATGTTCATTAGCTTTGATGGTGTGGATGGTGTTGGGAAATCCACACAGACTGAGCTGTTTGTCGAGTGGCTACGGGATCAAGGCCATACTGTCGTTACCTGCCGTGATCCAGGCAGCACGGAATTGGGAGAACGATTGAGAACCCTGGTTCTCAAAGCGAGTGATGTCAAGATAGATGCCGAAAGCGAAATGCTGCTCTACATGGCAGCACGGGCTCAACTGGTGGCCGAGGTTATTCAACCGGCCCTGGCTGCTAGCCAATTTGTTGTCTCTGACCGTTTTCTGCTGGCCAATGTCGTTTACCAGGGACATGCTGCTGGCTTGGATCCTCAATCCA
The DNA here is from genome assembly GCA_964640885.1 of uncultured Pirellulaceae bacterium. Classification (GTDB taxonomy): domain Bacteria; phylum Planctomycetota; class Planctomycetia; order Pirellulales; family Pirellulaceae; genus JAZADA01. Next base: position 4,300 of record CAZXJC010000442.1, read on the forward strand.
TCTGGGAGGTGGGAAAGGTAGCCACCGCAGGCCAGGAGCCGGATCTTACTATCGTCTTGGATATGCCGCTGGAGAGGGCAGTTGGCAGAATCGGTCGGGAACTTGACCGGATGGAAGCTAAGGGATCGGAATTTTTGCAGCGGGTCAGAGAGGGATTCCTGGCTGAAGCAGAACGAACTCCTGACAAGATCAAGGTGATTAATGCAGACCAGCAGATCGAACAGGTGCAAGAAGATATCCGGCAGGTGGCGAAAGCCTGCTTGGAGGTTGCTTGACCAGAAGATGAATCCATCAGTCCTAAGGTAGAAAGGGAGTGAACGGTCAGGTATGAGTTGGCAAGACGTGAGAGGACATGATCGACAGTTTGAGTGGTTCAAGCAGCAATACGCGAGTGGCCGCCTCGGTAGTAGTTTCCTGTTTATTGGTCCAGCGGGCATTGGCAAACGGACGTTTGCCCTCAAACTGGCTCAATCTCTGTTGTGTGAAAACTCGCTGGAAGGTTCGTTGACTCCCTGCCAGGAATGTTCTGGATGTCGACAAGTGCAAGCAGGTACCCACCCCGATTTGCTCACCGTGGCCCGAGCGGAGAATAAGTCCGGCGTGCTCATCTCTCAAATGGTTGGTGACGACAAGCACCGAATGCGAGAAGGGCTGTGCTACGAGATTTCTCTGAAGCCTTACTGCGGAGGCAAGCGAGTTGCTATCATAGACGACGCAGATGAGTTGACTGGTGAAGCAGCGAACGCGTTGCTGAAAACGCTGGAAGAGCCACCACCAGACTCAATCATTATCTTGATTGGTACCAATAGGCAGAGACAGTTGCCTACCATTCGCAGTCGCTGTCAGATCATTCGTTTCTCACCACTGACCCGAGGTGAGTTGAGCGAATTACTGATGGAACTGGAACTGGCTGAGAACTCTCAGCAGGCGAAAGAGCTGGCTGCGATTGGAAACGGCAGTGTTGAGCGAGTCAAGTCGTTCATTGGTTCTGGTGTGCTTCAGTTTCGCGAAGAGTTTTTCTTCAAACTAGCTAGCCCCGGGACGGTCTTGACGGAATTGTTACCTCTGGTAAATCAGTGTGTCGATGAAGCTGCTGAAGATGTGCCTGGCGATCAGAAGGCAAAAGCCAAGAGGCGTCGAATGCGTGTTGTTATCGAACTAGCAACTGAGTTTTTTCGACAGCTTGTACGCCAACTGGTGGATGCACCAGCCGAGGAAGATGAGCAGCTAGCTCAGTCGGTCGCGTTGGCTGCCCGTCAGTGGCCGGGAGATGTGGAGACAGCCCTGGCTTGCCTCGATTGTTGTCTGGAGGCAGATGTCCAGGTGCAACAGAATGCCAACCAGAAGACACTCGTGGAAGCCTGGTTAGATCGACTTCAGACACTGATTCGAACCCAGGATTCAATTACGTTGCCGCTTTCATGAAAGCAGTGGGTCTATTCTGTTTGACCGGTTAGGGTAAGTACCAGGTGCCTTCCGCTGGCCCGGTTCCGGTGTTCGCAGAGGAAAATACCCTGCCAAGTGCCAAGTGTCAGTTGGCCCCCTGCGATGGGAATGGTCAGTGAGCTTCCCAGTAGCGATGCCTTCACATGAGCAGGCATATCATCAGGACCTTCCATCGTATGAATGTGTGGGAAATCTTCTGGAGCAATTGCGGAGAAGGATGATTCTAAGTCGCTGAGTACGTCTGGATCCGCATTCTCGTTGATGGTCAGTGAAGCCGACGTGTGACGGATAAAGACGTGCAGCAGGCCCACCTCGATTTGCGACATTTCCGGTAAGCATTCCCTGATATAACCGGTAATGGGATGAAAACCTCGAGACATGGCGGGTAAGGCCAACTGGTACTGGTGCCAAAACATGAGAATGCTGCTTTCTATAAGCGGAATTGTTCCTGGGAGGCGGGCCAAGATACCAGATCACCTGCTATTGGAAAAGCAGCGAATCAGCCCGGTCCTCTTAGGGGGTGGCCAGTCATAGAGTTCGAATCCCGGGTTGCCAGGGCTCTTACTTAGGCGGAAACGGATCCACTTTTATCACCGAAACTCTTCAACGGGAGGAGTTTGCGACACCCATAGTAAACCAGCCCGGCGCTACTCAAATTACCAGAAAATTTTACCAACCCGAACCCAATCGCTTGACAAGCCGTTATTTGCGGAAATAATAAAAGGTCTTGATGAATGTCATATACGCGTCTCGTGAACGGTGGATCCTCGGTATCCTCTGCTGATAGGGATCCTCGTAGTAGCACTCCAGAGTCGATCTGCTACTGAACTGGCGTCGCATCAAGTGTTGACTCAAAAAATACTTACCTGAACCTTTTTGCAGAAGATCCCTCATTCTTGCACGATCGATGTCTTTCTGTAGAGCAATATCCAATCTGTCAGGTACCTGATTACCCAACGATTTACAGAACGATAGTTTTAAGGATTTGAGGAGGAAGACGAGTTTTTATGCACGACGTAAGAAATGTTTTTGAGGCGATTTTGAAGTACGGGCATGACGAAGATTTTGCCCCACCGAAGGACTGTGCGCCAACTAACGCACCGGCTGGATCTGAGGATAAGATTGAAATCTTGCGACAACGGATTGCGTTAGGGCAACCACTCTGGCATGACCAGGACCGGATGGATTATTCTGGTTTGACTGGTGCAATTCGTCCACGCGAATAGAAGTACTTAACGGGCTGGGTCCTTGATGTGGACCAGCAGTTAAAATAAAAAAGGCCCCTCCTTAGGGAGGGGCCTTTTTTGTTCTTAAGCTCTGGAGAACTGACAGAGTTCTATGATTTCTTGTCAGCTTCTTTTTTCTCGACAGCAGCTGATTTTGGTGTCCGTGCTACGTTAAGCTCAGCGTTGACTTGATCAACAGCCTTCTGATCGACGGCGACTTTGGCTGTGGCCGTGGCAACTTCTTTGTCTGCTGCCGCTACGTTGTCTTGAGCAGTCTTCGCCGCCTTAGCCATTTCAGTCACGGTCTTGACTGCCCCGTCGAGTACTGCCTTACTGGCTGCCAGGCGTTTTTCCATTTCTCCAGCCGTCTGTTTTGCTTTATTGATGACGGCAAGTTTGTCCGGCAGCGATTTGCGTTTAGTATCACGTTCGGCGGTTTTCTTTGCGGAGAGGGTTTTCAAGGTTGTTGCGATTTGGACCAGTTCCTTGTCACCACCGGATTTTTCAGCAGCAATACCGGCTTGCTCGATGGCTTGCTTGAGTGGCACGAGGGCTTTTTCCAGTGCGGCTACGCTAGCCATCGTGGTGTTGTGATCAGTTTCAGCCTTGGTGAGTGCCTGTTTTGATTTTGCTAAATCACTACCAGCGGTGTCATATTTTTGCTTGGAATCGGTGGCAGCTTTCTCGGCAGCGGCCAAGTTCTTTTGGGCCGTCGTGTAGACGGTTTTGACTTCATTGGCTTTACCAGTTAGCTGCGCCAGTTGTTCCTGCTGGGCTAGTAATTTCTCTTCGGCAGTTGTTCGTTTGGCGAACAGGTCCGTTAAGAGTTTTACAAAGGAAATTTCTTCCTGCCAGTGTTTAACTTGCTGTTCAACACCGGCAACGGCGGCGGCCGCCTTATCCGCACGGGTCTTGTCATAGGCCGCTTTGACTCGTGCAGGTTTGAGGGCCGCAGTTGCTTTGGTAATGGCTTCCTGGGCCTGCTTGAGATTTGCCTGCGCGGTAGCCAGTGTTTTTTCGGCAGCTGCTAAGGTAGCTTTTTCTTTGGTTAGAGCTGTATTCTTGGCAGCGGCAAGTTTGCGGTTATCTTCCAGGGTGGTATTACGAGCCTTGGAGGTGGCCAGTAATTTAGCTACCAGGTCTGCAACTTCTTTATCGCCACTGGCTTTAGCAGCGGCTGCCTGTGCCTTGGCAAGCGATTCTTTGAGCAGTGGAACAACGGGCTCCAACGCGGTGACGATCTTGGTGGCGGCCTGGTATTCTGTTGTGAGCCCGGCAATGGTTTTTTTATAGGCAGTAATCTTAGCCGTTGTGGTATCAACCGTTTGCTTGCTGACGGTCATCAACTTTTGACCGTTGGCCAAGTCGGTTTCGACTTTCTTCAAGGCAGCTTGCGAGGCAGTGAGGGCTTTGGCGAGGGGTTCATGGGCGGCTTTCAACTCAGTCAATTGCTTATTGCTAGTTTCCAGTCGTTGCTGCAAACGAAGCGGATTGGAGGTTAGGGTACCGAGTCGTTTCCCATCAGCTGCATCCCAAATGCGGATCTCTCCATTCCAGTCTCCGGCGATCGCACGATTTGTTTCGTCGCAGAAGGTGACTTGCAGAGCAATTTCCGGCAGAGCTTCAAAAGCCCGCAGTTGCTTACCGTTTTGATCCCACAGTTTTGTAACCTTGTCTCGACCACAGGAGAGCAGGCGACCATCCCGAGCGAATTCCATTGACATGACACCACCACCGTGGGCACCCCAGTTCTTGACTTGGCCACCGTTCTCCATTTCCCAGAGACGGATGGAACCATCTTCGCTACAGGAGGCCAGGATATTCGAGTCGGATCGCCAGGAAAGGCCACGGAATGTTCGATTGTGCGCTTTCTGTTGCAGGTATTGTCGCCCAGTTTCAGCTTCCCAGACAAACACGCCGCCGTTCTTGTCACCGGTTGCCAGTAACACGCCATCCGGGCTGAAGCTCACGCAATAAATCCAACCGGTGTGTTTCTTGGGGATCTCGTACTCTAGTTCACCGGTCCGCGTTGAGTAGACACGGATCACTTTTCCGGAGCTTCCGAGGGCAATCAAGGACTGGTCAGCACTGATATCTGCTCCCAGCACGGTGTCCAGTTCGTCGCCCGTTTCAATGATTCGTTCACCCGTTTTAATATTCCAAACAACCGTTTTTCCCAAGGCTGCTCCGCGTCCACCACCTGCCAATAGCAAGTTGCCGTTACGGCTGAACTTGAGTGAATGGGCAATTCCTTCTGGGAAGGCCAGCGTCCCGACCATTTCGCGACATTTGCTGTTGTAGAGAAGAATCTGTTTCTGTCCAGCAATAGCGACGATTGGCGACCAGGGATTGGAAGCCAGGGCCGTTACGGCACCCGTACGGACTGTTTGAGTGAACGGTTCCAGACTCAATCGACCTGGCATTGGGGCGATTTCTGGTTTGGTTCCAGGCGCCGCTAGGGCGAGATCAAACTTGGGCTTTTTAGAGACGAGTGGCTTACTGCCACTGTTTTCTGGTGCCCCGGCGTTGATCCAGTCGCGAATTGTATTGAGAGTATCGGTCGGCATCTTGTCCGACTTCGGTGGCATAAAAGGTTCTGACTCATGGGTTACCAGCAGATACAAGTAACTGTCATCAGCGCTGCCCGGCTCGATTACCTCACCTGAACTTCCGCCCACCATTAAGCTGGTGTAACTGCTGAGATCTAACCCACTGCTTTTCTTGTTGGGGTTATGGCAGCTCAAGCACTTAGCCCGCATGATCGGCTGAATATGATCATCAAAGGTAATCTTGTTAGCCGTCTTTTTCTCTTCAGCTTGCACGCCACTGAATTGACAACAGATGAGTACCAGTGCCAGCGAGGTCCATTTTAGGGAAAACTTGCTCATGGTTGAGTCTCGTATAACGGAGGTTTTGCTACCGGGAGGTAACGAAAGGGTAGGTAGAAAATTAAACGGTATAGCCGTGGTTTAGTGGTTAAAGAGGAATTCCTGCGAGTTGAGCAGCGACCAGAAGATATCTTCCACCACCTGCTGGTGTTCTTCTGCTTTTGCTGCTGCCAGGATGGTTCCCAGCGACTTCGACTCGGCAGCCGTTGGCTTACGGCTAAGGCAACGGACGTAGAGTGTATCAATCACATGTTGCGGATTGGCCTGGGAGGTGACAACCTTGATCACCTCGTCAGCTTTGGCCACGAGGGCATCGGCTGCTTGCTTGGCCTTCGTAGCGGCGACCTGCTCAGCCGTAACGGCCACGAGGGCTTTCTTGGCTGCTGCCAGGCCTTCTTCCGCTGTTTTTCGCTTAGCTTCCAGTTCTGCGGCACTCTTAGCTGCCTGTTCAGCAGCAGCCTGGAGATCCTTGTTGGCAGCGTCTTTTTGGGCGGCAGCTGCGGCCTGCTTTTGCTGCGCTGCCGCTGCCTGTTGGGCTTTGGTGGCAGCCGCCAACGCGGTTTCGGCCGCTTTGACCGTAGCTTGTGCCTTGGTGACCTTTGCCTGGACTGCTACCAGGTTCTTCATGGCAACCTGTTGTGCCTCGACAGCCGTGGTTCGGGCCTTGTTGGCTGCGTCGATGGCTGTCCGTTTTTCGGTGAAGCTTCGTTCAACCAGTTTCCCGGATTGAATCTTGCTGTTAGCGGTTGAACCGTTGATCAGGTGCAGTGCCTGAGACAGGTTTGGTTCCATCTTGACCTCACAGGAGCAAACGCTTTCCCGCTTGGCACGACCAAAGGTGGTCAGGAAGTAACTGCTCGTATTACCGTTGGCAATTTGCACGGCACGGGCACCGAGTGGTAACCCTGGGAACTTGTCCTTGGTCTCTGTGACCTGGCTGATCGCGTCGTAAAGAACCTCGGCACGAATACGTCGCAGTGCTCCGTGCGAGAAGTTCGTAAAGTCCGTTGCATTCGATTCGTTGGTCTGCGTGGACAACTGGTAGGTGCGTGACAGGCAGATGTCCCGAACCAGTTTCTTAAAGTCATACTTGTAGTCGGTAAATCGTTTTGCCAATTCGGCAAGTAATTCTTCGTTAACGGCAGGATTACTGACACGTACATCGTCGACCGGCTCGATAATACCGCGACCCATGAAGTGGGCCCAAACGATGTTTGCCAGGTTACGAGCGAAATACGGGTTCTCCGCGGAGGCGAGCCAGTTTGCCATTACGACACGGCGATCTTTACCACTTGTTTCAGGTTCTTCACCACCGAGGAACTTGGGCTTCATGACCCGGCCACCGACCAGGTGTTTAACCTCGCCACTGTTACTATTAAAGACAATCGTTTCTCGCGGATCTTCACCTCGCTTAC
>CAZXJC010000443.1:0-7749 GCA_964640885.1 uncultured Pirellulaceae bacterium
ATTACAACGTGGCCATGTGCTCCTACCAAGTAGCAGTGGCTTCCAAGAAGCCGGCTGCCTTCTTGAAAGCGGCCGCCGCTTTCGACGCCATGATCAAGGCCTTCCCCAAAAGCGCTCATGCTCCGCGTGCCAGTTATTTCCAGGGCGAATCTTTTTACGCCGGTGAGAAACTTCAGGAGGCCGCTACGGCCTATAAGCACCTAACCACCGCGTACGCTGCCAGCCCTTTACTGCCAAACGCGCTCTACGCACTGGGGACTACCCAACAGGAGTTAAGTTTGCCGGCCGAAGCCGAAACCACTTTCAAAGCTTTCCTGGCGAATGCCGCCCTGGCCAAACATGCCCTCTCAGGGGAAGTACAACTGAGACTAGGACTGGTCCAATTCGTGCAGAAAAAATATGCGGATGCCGACAAGGCCCTCGCCCTGGCTGCCGCGCTTCCTGAATTTCCTCTCGCGGACCTGGCTTTACTTCGGCAAGGTCAGTCTAAAATGGAACTGGGTAATTACGACCAGGCGATTCCGATACTTACTGGCATGATCACCAAGTTCGCTGAGAGCCCGCACAAGCCGGCCGCGCAGTTGGCAGCTGGCCGTTGCCATTACCAGTTAGATAAGTTCGCCGACGCGCGCAAGCTGCTAGAACCATTAGCAAAAGCGAAACTGCCCGAATCAGCCGAGGCCGCCTACTGGCTGGGACGAGCCTTCATTAAACAAAAGAGTCCCCAGGAAGCGTTTGCACTCTTGGATCAAATCGCCAAGACCGCGCCCCCAGGAGACTTCTTGCCATACATTCAGTTAACCCGGATCGACGCACTCTACGAAATTCCCGCTCGTCGCAAGGAAACGCTGGCACTTTATGACGCATTTGTGAAACAATATCCCACGCATGCCCTTACGCCGCAGGCTCATTACATGTCGGCCTTTGCCGCCTTAGGCGAAAACGACTACGCGGCCGCCAGGACTCGGGCGGAGACTTTTCTCGCTGCCGCACCTTATCAAAAACATGAGCTAACGCCCGCCCTACTCTTTATCGCGGGCGAAAGCTACCTTTTGAATCCCGACGAAGCCACGGCTGCTGCCAACCGGACGAAGGCCGAAGCCCTTTACCAACGCCTCGTAAAAGAGTATCCCCAACACAACCGCGTTCTCTCCGCCCAATTACGGATCGGCTGGTGCCTTTACCAGGCGGACAAGTTCGCCGAATCACATAGCCTGCTCACCGCGACCCTTCCAAAATTGACTGAGGCTCCGCAAAAAGCAGATGCCAATTTCCTCCTCGGTCGCAATTCGGCGGCTCTCAAGAAACACCCCGAAGCGATCGCTTCCTACAACGCCGCACTCGCCGCCGATGCCCAGTGGGTGCGGGCTGACGAGGTCTTTCTCGCCACCGGACGCAGCCAGCGGCAGCTGAAGAACCTGCCGGCTGCCATCGAACGTTTCACGCAACTGGCCGCAAAATTCCCAGAGAGTAATCATCGAGCGGCAGCCCTCTTTGAACTTGGGGAAATCGTCCAGGAGCAAGGAAACCACGACAAGGCAATTACTCACTTTACCGAGGTGCAACAAAAGTATGCACAGACTCAATTCGGGCCGCTCTCCCTTTATGGGTTGGGCGCAGCACAATATGCCAAAGAGGCCTACCCAGTCGCCCAAGGGCACCTCACCGCGTTGCTGGCCGCGAAGCCAGAGGCAACCTTACTCAACAGGGGCCACTACCTGCGTGGGCTGACCTATCAGCGGCTAAAGAACTACCCGGCTGGCATCAAGGATTTTCAGATCTTCATCGCCAGTAAGCCAATGGGCGAAACGCTCTGGGACGCCAAGTATGCTCTCGCGCTTTGCCACGTTGGCGCCAAACAGACCGATCCGGCCATAGCCGTTTTGAAAGACCTTCAAGGATCTGCTCCTACCTATCAGTTTGCCGACAAGGTTCTGTATGAACTGGGACACGCGCAGCTCAGCAAAATGCTGAACGCCGACGCAACAGTTAGCTTCAAATCCTTAGCAGAAAAACACAAGGAAAGCCCACTGGTTGCAGAAAGCTGGTTTCATGTCGGTACCTACCACGCCGAATTAGCAGCCAAGGCAACGGAGCCCGCTAAACAAACGCCCGACTGGACGGCCGCTGACCAGGCATTTACGGCCGCACTAGCCAGCAAGCCCGGCCCGGAATTGAATGAGAAGCTTTTCTACAAGCTGGCAGACGTCCGTTTTCAGATGAAAAACTATCCGGCCGCCGGCCAAGTCCTCCAACAACAGATAACCAAGTTTCCGGCTGGAGAGCTGATCGATCCCGCACGCTTCCTGGCTGCTGAATGTTTTTACCAACAAGATGACTTCACCCAGGCCTTACCTCTTTTCACCCTCGTCGCCACCCGCAAAGTCGCGGATTACCACGAACAGTCCCTGTACCGCGCCGGTACGTGTGCCAAAAACCTCAAACAATGGGAACCAAGTCGGCAGCATTTTGCCAATTTGCTTACTCAATTTCCTAAGTTCGAACAGATTCATGAAGCACGCTATGGACTCGCCTGGGCTCACCAGCAACTGAAGCAACTACCGCAGGCCCGCACCCTTTATGAACAAATCACCCGCGAAACCGAGGCGGTTACTGCCGCCAAAGCCCGTTTTATGATTGGGGAACTTGATTTTGGGGAAGGCAAGTACGAGGCAGCGATTGAGCAGTTTCTTTCGGTCGCCGTGGGCTATCCTTACAAGGAATGGCGGGCCATGGGTCATTTCGAGGCGGCCCGCTGCTTTATTCAACTCAAGCAAAACGAGAAGGCTATGGCTTCATTGCAAATCATCATCAAGGACCACGCGGACCATGCAAAGGCTAAGGATGCCGCAAAGTTACTCGCCGAACTAAAGAAATAACTTCGATAAGGATAGTACCATTAACATGAGTCACCTGGCATATCATCACGGACGCCTTCTCGGCATGCTTGTTTTGCTCGCACTGCTAACCGCTTGGAGCCTCGGCCCCTCTTCCTTCGGGCAAGACGAGGCAGCAGACGCGGTGGATCAGACCACCCCAGCAGATCCCGACGCCGAGGCAGCGCCAGCAGCCGCGGCCCCGGACAACGAAAGTCTTGGCAGCCAAATTTTCAAGGCACCCGAATCCAGCAGCGACTGGTTCGCCCTGTTTTTCTATGCACTGCTGGCTATCTTTTCAATATTCGCAGCAACCGTAACCCTGGAACGCCTGGTCAACCTTAGGCGCCAACGGGTCTTGCCCTCAGGATTCGAGTCAGGATTAACCGGCATCCTCGGATCCTCCACGCCCACTCAGACTGAATTATCAGAACTCTGTGACAAGTGGCCTTCTCCCGTAGCCCGTATCCTCGCGGCTGGCCTGACCCGCTGTGGTCGCCCGCTACCGGAAGTCGAAAAGTCAATCGAAGACGCTGCCGTGCGAGAACTCTCGGAGATGCGCAGTAAACACCGCCCCCTGAACGTCGTTGGCTCAACGGCTCCCCTGGTCGGATTACTCGGCACGGTCGTGGGTATGATCTTCGCTTTTCAAATCTCCAGCCAGTTGGGCCTGGGTAAAGCGGAGCAACTCGCTCGCGGTATCTACCTGGCCCTGCTCACGACTGCTGGCGGGATGACCTTCTCTATTAGGACCCTTTTTATCTCAGCCTGTTTGATCGGGCGTGTCGAACGTTTCTTCCGACAGATAGACCAGGTCCTCATGCCAGCAATACCCTTCTTTACTTCTCTAGAGTAGAAGGGAACCACGGCCGCAGCACCATCCGAAAAACCAGGTAGCCAATACGGGTCACCCTCCGCCATTTCAAAGAACATTTAGCAAGTAATTCACGGCCACAGCTTCACACAAGGAATACCTTTATGCGTCTGCCCGCCCCGGAACCGGAAAGTGATGGCCCAAACCTCACTCCTGTAATCGACGTTGTTTTCCTGTTGCTAATCTTCTTCCTGGTCGCAACTAAATTTGACCAGCAAGAACGCTTAGTCTCAATAAACCTAGCGGAGATATTCAAACCCGAACCGATGGCCGTCGGCAGCAAAGAAGTCATTGTGAACATCACTAAGGATGGAAAGTATTTTGTCGGAAACCAGCCACTGACCGAGAGCAACTTGGCTGACGTCCTGCACGGGGTTGCCATCGGAAACCCCGGAAAACGAAATGTCCAGATTCGAGCCGATCAGGAAGTACAATTTAAGCATCCGTTGACGGTTATGGGACTCTGCAAACAAGAGGACCTTGACTACAGCTGCACCGTTTTACCTAAAGAGAATTGACCTGCACGCCAATCCCCCTGTTTGACAGGAGAGTCCCCGTACGATGAGTACCCCCGACACTAAACCAGCCTCACGCTACCGCAGTCGACGGTTGTTGCTGTTGTTGTTGCTGGTTTCCCTTTTGGGAGGACTCGGCTATTGGCTCTATCCGTCCGCCACCGACCGCATGCTGACCTTGGATGGTCAGCAAAGCTGGGCAATCAACGAAGGGCCACCGCGACGCCAAATAATCTGGCAACCGGCCGAAGCTGCACCGGCGCCCGAACTGCCAGCCGTGGCACATGAGAGCATCTTGCGCCCCCAACTGAGTGACGACCGCCAGACGCTCTATCTTACGCTACGTAACGAACAGCATGACCTCGACATTTACCAGAGCCAACTCGTAGAGGATCACTGGACACCCGCGAAACGCGTCGACGCCTTGGCTTCTCCCGCCGATGATATTGGACCGACCTTTAGTGCCGACGGTACAACCCTCTTCTTTTATTCCGATCGCGAGGGCGGACAGGGTGGCTTTGACCTCTACCAATCTCGACGCACGGCAACCGGCTGGGCTCCCCCAGTCAGCTTGGGAACCGAGGTAAACACGCTTGCCGATGAAATTGATCCCTTCCTCTCGCCCGACGGCGAATCTCTTTATTTCAGCAGCAATCATTCGGCCAACATGTCCAAGGAAGATCCTGCGAGCCGCATGACGCGGACTCCTGACCGTTGGACTTCCACCTTGCGGGCTGCCGTTGGACTCAACCAGTACAACCTGTTCCGCAGCCGACGTCCCGACCCAGAAGCAGCTTGGGAAACGGCGAAACCGTTAACAGCCCTAAACCGCTCCGATGCCAACGACGGAGCTCCCTATATAGATCCCAGTGGAGCCTTTCTCTACTTCGCGTCCGATCGCCCACGGGGCGAGGGGCAAGCACGCAATTTTGATATCTACCGCGCCCGCGTACGGAGCGTTGGGCATGGAACTCCCGAAAATCTCGGTCAGGGCATCAACACCCAGCAACATGAACTCGAGCCCGCCCTCAGCCAGCGCGGATTCAAGATCTATTTCTCCCGAAGTGACGCCGAAACAGCCACTACCACAGCGCCCTGTTACCGCCTCTACCAAAGTGATGCCATCGAGGTGGAAGTCCTCGAGGGCCGTGATTACAGCCAGCTCTCTTCCGTGGCGGCCGCCTGCCGGCGCGTTGTGTTCGGCCTCCTCGACCTGGTTAAAGCTCACTGGTGGTGGGTAGGCCTTCTACTGCTGGTCGCTGCTCTATTAGCAAGCCTGGTTTGGTACCTCAGGAAAATGTCGTTTCAACGAGCTAGCGTACCCGTGTTCTTTGTGTGGGCGATGGCGATACATCTTATCCTTGGAGCCGGTTCGTTCTACATCTACTTTGATAGCGAATTATTAAAATCAGTAAAGAAAACTTTTCGCAGCATGCTAGTGGCATCGAAGTTGCCCAGTGATCAGCTGCACCAATCTCACAAGCCCGGACAGGAGGCCTACGAAAAGGTCGCGGACTTAAAGTCAGTCAAAACCGTCGACACATCCGACTTAGCACGGCAAATCACCGAGACACCTAACATCGCTGTTGTCAGTGATTCCGCAATCCCTCAGCTGCCGTCCCGAACTGCTGTGACGTTAGAGTCGATACCTCGAGTTCAGGTCCAGGCTATCGTCCAGGAGCCTGTACAGCCGCAAGACGACGTGCAGCGCCAAATCGACGTTCAGGAACGGATAGCTGAAAAGGCGGTTGCCATCGACGCGATGGAGAACATTGCTGCGGAAGTCTCCCGCCTCGTGCGGCCCCGGACCGAGACCAGCCTCAACCGGCGCACGCCAGCGCAGCCAACCTTACCCAACGAGTCCGTCGCTCCCTTAACCCCGACCGAAGTCGCCGCTGCCACACTAGTACCCGAACCCGCCCCCACCGAGACGGCCAACCCGGCCACTGAGCCGCCTGGCCTCCCCCTGGAACGTCAGCCAGCCGAATCTGCAGACCAGCCAGCCCCCCTAACGATTGCCAGTCTCGATCTGCCGGTCGCCGTCCCCCCCATTGCCGAGACAAGCAACGTCAAATCACCCTCGCTTATCATCGACCGAGCAGACAACCTTTTAGTTGCTTCCCCGCTTGCACCACTCCCCACGGCAGCCGAATCAAAGTCGATGGTACGGGCTAACGCGGCTCGTGAACTCGCTCGCCAGCTTAACGAAACTCCCGGCCCCGAAACCGTGATTTCCCAGGTGAATCTCGAGACGCCTGCACAACTGGCCAAAGCCTCGCCACCAGCTTCTGCTGCCGTGGCCAGCCGAACACTAGCTAAGCTGATCGCCAATCCCAGCCAAAAGCCGCCACAGGCATTTGTATTGTCGCAACTAACACAGCCGGTTCAATTAGCCCGCCAAACCACCGCACCTCCGTTGCCCGCTAAAACCGAAACAGTTACCCCCGCAGCTGCACCAAGCACACCGCAACCGGTCAGTGCGCCAGCAGACGTAACAGCAACCCAACTTGCCCCACCACGCACGCTTGAAAAGGTCGCCAAGGCCGTCGACGCGGCCGTACCGCCGCCTGCTAGTACAATCGAAACTCTCAATCTCGCCGAAGCGACGGAGGCGAGTACGGCAAAAAAGGTTGCATCCATAGCACAACCGACGATCTCCGTACCACGCACCGCCTCATTGCCCATTCCTCTTCCCGCCGGCGAGTCTCCCATGGTAGGCGGACCGGTCCGTCCCAGTAACACCCGCGTTGTCATCGGGAGTGTGGCGAAGGAAACTGTCAATGCACCACTCACCCGAAGTCCAATAGCGACGGCACTGTTGCGGACACCCGCCCGCGCTCCGACGGTACTTTACGCCGAGGACAACATCGGCTTGCAGGCTATGCTGCGACTTCGCAACGTAGACCGGGAAGCCAAGATCCAGTTGATCGAACAATTCGGAGGCAGCGAAAAAACACTCGAAACAGTCAATCGTGCCCTCCAGTGGATCGTTTCCCAGCAACACGAGGACGGGCACTGGGACTTCAGGAAGCTGCGCGAGATTGACAAGAAGAAACCCACCAAGGCCGGAGGGAGCGATGCCGAGGCAGCAGCGACCGCTTTCGGATTACTACCACTCCTGGGCAACGGTAATACGCACCAAAAAGGACCTTACAAGGATCACGTCCAGCGAGGGGTTCAGTGGCTGCTAAAAACACAGCAGGGTAGTGGCGAATTCAAGAAGCCCGGTAATACGAACGCCCGCATGTACAGCCACGGAGTTGCAGCCATCGCCATCTGCGAAGCCTACGCCATGAGCGGAGACGCCGCTCTCAAGGTCCCCGCACAAAAGGCGATTGACTTCATCGTAAAGGCTCAGCACAAGACACTCGGCGGATGGCGATACCAGCCCGGTGCCAGTCCAGACACTTCGGTGGTCGGCTGGCAGGTAATGGCAATCAAAAGTGCTCAAATGGCCAACCTGGCTGTTCCTGCCGAGACGCTC
>CAZXJC010000444.1:0-2673 GCA_964640885.1 uncultured Pirellulaceae bacterium
TGAGTTGGAAATCTTGACTAAGCACGATCAAGACACCACCGATTGAAAATGCTGCCACGGATGCCAGCAGTTGTCCGGGAAATTTATCAAGCCAGAAGTAGATCGCACCTGCGAGAGAAGCGGCGAAAACGAGTTGCGGTACGCCCAGCCTGAGCATGACGCCGAGTTCGTTCCAGTTGGCCGCCAGGATGGCCGAGAAACCGAACAGGAAGAAGGCGGCGGAGAGTCCCAGCAACGAGCGGAGAACCAACTTTTCGGTGCTCTTGCGCGGATAGAGCAGACCAAAAAGATCGCGGCGCATCGGGCGATCAATCACCCCGCGCGAGGCGAGCGCTTCGACCAACGCCCGGTCAGCGGGTAATTCGTTGACCGTGACGGGATCTTCGTTGCCGACAATATGACGATAGGTACTCAAGAGGTGCTCCGAGTGATTCAGTATCCGTCACGAGAAATGGTCTTATCGACCATTGTAGAGGAGCTGCTGCAACGTGCCCTATACTGAATTGTGCTACAAACACCCTGGCCTTGTAGCAAGGAATACTACTTTTCAGGCGATGCTGGCTTAAGCTCCGCAAGGCGCGCGGGTCCCCCTGCGTAGATCTCCATCACGAAACGGGCCAAGTCCAGGAATTGCTGCCGGTTTGCCAGTTGGTTCGCCAAGCCTGGAGGCATAGCCGACGTGGGTCTGTGCAGTAGGTCGTCGAGTTCCATCTTGTCGATTACGATCTGTTTGCCTCCGGCCGGTTCGCGCAGGATCAGTTGCTGGGCATCCTCCTTAACTCGAAAACCGGTCACGACCAGGCCGCTGTCGGTAATCGCAGCAACCTGCTCAAATCCCTTGCGTATCGATTTGGAAGGATGCAGGATCGATTCGACGAGAAACGGGTCGGTTACGCCGTCTCGCTTGGCTGCCAGGTCTGGTCCCAGCCGGTCACCTGATTGCGGGTCATGGCATTTGACGCAGGAGAGGGATCGGTTGTAGAAGATCATCGCTCCCCGTTTGGCATCGCCCTTGGCCCGCACTTCACGGGTCAAGGTGGCCATGTCGATGGCAGCCAACTGTTCGGCAAGAGCCTGTATCTTGGGTTCCTTACCAGTCAGGCCCTTGATCGTCAGTTCGTGGATCGACCAGTACTTGTTGGGGGACGATCCGGTCTGCGTGATGCGGATGTGGCTGACCGGGGACGGGCTGTTTAACTCGATTTCAGTGACCGGATTAATGCCAATCCCCTCCGCAACTTTCTCACTCCAGGTCTTTCCATCCAGGGAGGTCTGTACGTAGTAGCGACGCGGATAATCGTCTCGAGAACCGCGAGTGTCGAGCGTCAGGGCCAAGACCTGGGCAGGATCCGGCATGGCAATTTGAAACCACATTCCGGGACGCTGGGTTGCGGCTGTATCCCAGCGGGAGCCAGCGTTGCCGTCGATGGCTGCGGAAACCTTATTGCCACCGTGGCTGGCGGTCAGCGTCCACGCCGAGCGATTTTTAAAGGGTGGCGGATCGAACAGCTTTAACTCGGCAAGTGTCCAGGGTCCGAGCCGTTGCTTTGATGCGGTCCGCACTCGACCCACGTCGGCCGCCTCGATTAGGGGCGCCTGGTTTCCCCAACTGTTGCGAACATAAGTCGCCACGTCCGCGATCCACTGGTCGCTGTTGGCTCCCATTGGCAGCATCAGTCCCCCGGCATAGGTTTTTTGGTCGACCGGTCCGATGAGTCCGTTGAGCAGTATGCGTGTTAACCGTTCCCGATGGCCGCGGACACGGGGTGAACCGGCCAGCGAGGGAGCCAGCATCAGCCCCTTTCCATCAGGGCTAGGACGACCTTTGCCGTCCGGTCCGTGGCAGGTGATGCAGAGCGTCGTGTAGATTGCTTTGCCCCGAACGATCGAATCAGCCAGCAAGGCGTTGCGTCGACGAATTTCTGCCAGCTTCTTTCGCTCGGCTATCATCGCTTCCATGCGAGCTCGCATTTGCCCAGCAATGCTACCGATCGAAGTGTTCTTGGCATGAGTCCTGACGATGTTTGCAGAGATCTCTTGTGCCTGCGGGTGAGCTCCGCGTGAGACAGAGAGGAGGGTTTGGATCGTTACGTTAGGATCGTTGTCTTGCGCTAGTGTCGTGATTTGGGAATAAAAAGAACGGTCAGTCTCGAGCAGAGATTCGCTGAATCGCATGGCAGCTGCCCGTACTCGCGGATCCTGGTCTGCAAACGCGCCCCGCAGCACCCTGTTGTCGATGGCATCGAGTCCTTCGAGCGTCCAGAGCCCATGCAGGCGACCAAGGGGTGCTTTGCCAGTACGGACCAGTTCTTCGATCGCTGGCACAACACTCTTGTTGCCGTGCAGGATGATCAGCTTTTGTGCTTCGCTCCGCCACCAGCCGTTGGGATGTGACAAGTGGGCAACCAACTGGGCTGGCGACTCGTCAAGCATTTTCGGTTGGGGGCCTCGCCGTGTGAGTGTGTGATCGACTCGGAAGATGCGACCGCGACCGATATTCTTGTCCAGTTCGTAGGCCTGGACCACGCCACGCAGATAGGAACCGCCGCGGACCCAGTTTCCTTCCTGGATGATGCCCCGGTACATATCGACGATGTAAAGTGAGCCGTCTGGACCCGTGGCACTGTTGATGGGGCGAAAGTTGGGGTCAGTGGCGCGTATGAACTCGCTCTT
>CAZXJC010000445.1:0-7071 GCA_964640885.1 uncultured Pirellulaceae bacterium
ATCCGGAGGAAGCTGATTCTGCGGACACTCAAGCAGTTTCACGTTCTGTGAACCGAATGGTTCTCCTGCATCAATATCTGCAGCAGCGACCAGGATCGATGCCTGGACAATCTTGACCGGCTCGGCTGTTGGCTCTTCGAGCGCACGCGTGACGGCGATCGACGTCGCCAAACCTGAAAATAAAGCCACCAGGCTCAGTATCGTGGACTTATTGCGCATTACACCCTCTGGAATTCGTTAAAACAGCAAGCAGGGAACATACGTCGTTAACATCGGAAAAATCGATAGATCCGATGCAATGCTTGCCCGGGAGTCGCTAGAACCAGCAGAGATCGCCCACCTTCACAAGACTGGCTATCTTGCTCAGGTCGTAAGGTTTGCGCCCGACGAGCGGGGTTGGGCCTTCATCAATGCGGGTGAGAGGAGTCGAACCTCCACGGGATTATCTCCCACAGGAACCTGAATCCTGCGCGTCTGCCAGTTCCGCCACACCCGCGTCACTAGAAGCTCACATTTTATATGCCATGATGCCAATCGTCTTCAAGGGGGCGAACCCGCTCGCAAACTAAAATGTCTGTTAGTAACGTGGCAGGGCAGGGTCAATTTGTTGTGACCAGGCATCGATTCCACCGGCCATACTGACAACGTTTGCATACCCCTGCTGCCGTAACCAATGGGTCACTTGTAGGGAACGGCCACCCAAATGACAATAAACGACCAGCGGGCTTTCCTGGAAACTGGCCAGTTCTTCAAGACGATTCTGAATCTCGCTCATCGGCACCAGCACCGAGTTGTCCAGGTGCACCAGGTCGTATTCCGCCTGTTCACGACAATCCAGCAAAACCGGGGGTTCGCCAGCATCAATCATGGCTTTGACTTGCTCAACATCAATTTCCAAACTAGGTTGGTCAGAATCGGTTTGCATTAATTCCCTTCCATTCTTGCTGGCAACAGGCACAGGATCCATCATCACGAACCTTAGCTGAACGGGCTTGAACGTATCATGCCCGAGACGTGGTGTCCATCACCACGAAAATGGGTTCCCCAGAACTAAATTAAACGCTGGACTTTTCAACACGGACTTACTGAGAGCATGACGAAAATTCAGCCAGACAAAGCTCGCGAGTTTGCCGTTTCCGTTGTTGAGCAACTGCAACAAGCCGACTACCAGGCATACTGGGCAGGTGGCTGTGTGCGCGATCAATTCCTGGGCATTGATCCGAAGGACTATGATGTTGCCACGAATGCCTTGCCAGACCAAATCCAAGAAGTCTTTGGTCGGCGAAAAACACTGGCCATTGGTGCCAGCTTTGGGGTTATCACCGTACTGGGGCCCTCCTCCGCAGGGCAAATCGACGTGGCCACGTTCCGCCAGGATGCTGAGTACAGCGACGGCCGCCACCCGGACCATGTTACTTTCACCTCGGCCCAGGAAGATGCCAGTCGTCGCGACTTTACCATCAACGGGATGTTCTTTGACCCGCTCAAGGATGAAGTAATCGACCATGTTGACGGCCAGGCGGACATTAAACAAAAAGTAATTCGTGCCATTGGCGATCCGCAGTTGCGTTTTTCAGAAGACAAGCTGCGAATTCTCCGGGCAGTACGATTTGCCGCTACTTTTGGTTTCGAGATTGAAGCTGAAACGCAAGCCGCCATCGAACAATTCGCTGACCAACTCCAGGTCGTTAGCGCTGAACGTATCACTGCAGAAATGGAACGCATGCTAACGCATTCGAATCGCCAACTGGCAGTCCAACTGCTCGAGCAATTCGGGCTGTTGGCCATCATTTTCCCGGAAGCGGACTATGGTTCCAGTGACTACGCTGATCGCTTAGAAGTCGCGTTAAAAGGACTGGCGGGCTTAAAAACCAGTGACTTCGCCACGGCCCTGGCACTCCTTTGGAGCCAGCTTATTAGTACCACCAGTCGTGACGAAACCGAAGCGATGACACGACGGTTGAAACTTAGCAATCCGCAGATCAAATCGATTCTGTGGATGCTCGAGCAAGAACCGCAAATCGTAGCAGCCGACGAAATCGGGTGGCCCACCTTGCAGCGGATCCTCATCGATCCTCGCATTGAGAACCTGCTAGATCTTGCCGCGGCACGGCGGCAGGCACAACAGGAGTCCATCAGCGGTATCGAGCACTGCCGTCAACAATTGCAATTGCCAGCAGCGGAACTCAATCCACCACAATTGCTAAGCGGAAATGACTTGCAAGAATTGGGACTCACTTCCGGCCCCTTGTTTCGAGAAATCCTGAAGCAAGTTCGTGATGCTCAACTGCTCGGAGAACTAGCCGATAACGCAGCTGCGCTCCAATGGGTCCAGGATCGCTGGCCCAGCTAAGCCGCCGGGCCAGACTGCCATAGACACAGGGCCTGCCCCATTCTAGGATTTCACCTGTGGCAGTGCAGAGTAAGGGTTTCAAGTATAGCTTTCGTAGGAGATGGCAGATGGATAATTATTATTTAGACTTAGCAATGCGTTGGCTTCATATCATTCCAGCAATTGCTCTGATCGGTGGTACGATCTTCATGCGGTTCGCCCTCGTCCCTGCCTACGAGCAACTTGACGACGAGCAGCGGGAAAAAGTACAGGAATCAATCCGTCGTGGCTGGTCCCGCCTGCTAATGCCCTCGATCCTGTTTCTGCTGATTAGTGGCTTTGTGAACACCGCTAATATCTCGATGAATTACCGATTTCCAGACAGCAGCTACATGCCCCTGTTGGGCGTCAAGCTATTCCTGGCAATTGCCATTTTCTATATCGCCAGCTTGCTTGCCGGTCGTAGTGCAGGCGCCAGGAAGTTCCAGCAAGACCAGCGCAAGTGGCTCAACATCAATATCCTGCTAGCCATCTTGCTGGTCTGTATCGCCGGAGCGATGCGACTGGCCGATCGAGAACCAAAAGAAGACGAAGACTCAGCCACGGCACCGTCAGCGGCCGTCGAAACCTTGGCCCAAGCCAGGGATGGCTCAATACCTGGTAACCGCTAAAATAAGGCAGCTTGGTGGCATACCGGGATACTTTTTTGGGATCAGTTGACGATGGACAAGAAAGCCAAGAAAAGACTCGATATCATCCGTAAAAGGCTACAAAAACTCCGTTTACAGCTCTCCGGAGCCCGTAAGCAGGACGACGAGCCTGGCGAGGTAGAACGCCTGGAAAGCGAAATTGCCACGCTTGAACAGGAAGCTGAGAAACTCAAGAGTTCCTAGCCACGTTCACTAATGGGCACCACCGCACGTTCCGTGCTTCCGGTGTAAACCTGTCGAGGACGACAGATACGGAAATTCTCCGAACCGTGCATTTCCATCCAGTGGGCGATCCAGCCTGGCAGTCTTCCGATAGCAAACAGGACGGTGAACATCGGAATTGGAATACCAAGTGCTCGGTAGATCACACCGGAATAAAAGTCAACGTTCGGGTAAAGCTTCCGTTCCACGAAGTAGGGATCGCTCAGGGCAACTTCTGCCAGTTCCTGGGCAACCTCAAAGAGCGGATCGTCGATATTCAGCTTCGCGAGCAACTTGTCACAGTGTCCCTTGATGAGCGTGGCTCGGGGATCGTGATTCTTGTATACCCGGTGGCCGAATCCCATTAAGCGGAAACCACTCTTCTTGTCCTTGGCCATGCTGACAAATTTCTTGACATCACCACCGTTCTCGATGATCTGTTCCAGCATGTTCACGCAGGCCTCGTTGGCACCACCGTGCGACGGTCCCCAGAGAGCACCGATGCCGGCTGAAATCGAGGCAAACAGATTGGCATTTGCAGAACCAACCATGCGCACCGTCGAGGTACTGCAGTTTTGCTCGTGGTCCGCATGAACAATCAAGAGCAGGTTGAGGGCGTCCACGAAATCCCGGTCAATCTCGTACGGTTCACTGGGAACCGCGAACATCATATTTAAGAAGTTTTCACAGTAATTGAAGTCATTGTGTGGATAGATAAACGGCTGGCCGATCGACTTCTTATAGCTGTATGCCGCAATCGTGGGCAGCTTGGCCAATAAGCGATGGACGGAAACTTCCACGTGCTTGGGATCGTGGGGATCAAGCGAATCCTGGTAAAACGTCGACATGGCACTGACAACCGACGACAGGATTGCCATCGGATGTGCATCTCGAGGAAAACCACTGTAAAAAGTTCGCATGTCCTCATGTAACATGGTGTGCTGGCGGATCGACGCGCGGAAAGCATCAATTTGCTCTGCCGTCGGCAACTCACCGTACATCAACAGGTAGGAGGTTTCCAGGAAATCGCAATTGGCTGCGATGTCTTCGATCGCGTACCCGCGGTAACGCAGGATACCAGCTTCGCCATCCAAATAAGTAATCCCGCTTTGCACCGCACCGGTGTTCACATACCCTTCGTCGAGAGTGATCAGGCCGGTGTCAGCTCGCAGCCTGCTAATATCTAACCCACGCTCGTTTTCGGTCCCGACGGTTACGGGAATATCTATTTCCTGGTCATCAACTACTAGTTTTGCTTGCTCGGACATCGTTGCCTTCCCTGCGTTACTGTGCTTGTCAAAGTGTCTCCATCGCGTCAAATTCTGTCCGCGAATCCCTACTGGGAACAAGCAGTTTACCTGCCTAGTGACAACTAGACAATTAACCCAAACCGGCAAATTTTATTTGTCGGCGAAACTGCCAGTCGCCGGCAACTGCGGTGAAGCCTCCACAGGTTCCATCATGTCTCCATAAGACATTGTCAGAACGTCAGTTGCACTAATTTCAAGGGCCGCAGATAAAAATTCTAACTGGCCTACAGCCGCCGCCCGCTCCGCTGCTGTAGTAATAACTGCTTCAAATTCAATAAAAGTCCCTAAGCTCCCCACTTCATCAAGGTGAATTCGGACATTTTCATACCAATAAACCGTCCGCTGTTTCTCAACACGGCAGCGAATTCCCAGAACAGCGCTCAATAACTGAGAAATCGCCGCCATATCCGTAATTTCCGCCAAATGGTAATGACTCTCACGAGCCGCTGCCTGATCGGCCCGCTGGTACCAGATCAGTTGCCCCCGACACTGATCGATCTCGCGAAGTTTCAAACGCCCCCGGGGCGCATGAAAATAGGTATCCACCTGAAATTCCCGCACGGGATCCCTGGTCGTCAATTCCTGGGCCAGCCGGTGGGCAGTCGTCAGCGAGGCCAGACGGGCCTTGAATTCCAAATTGCAACGAGGATCGTGGCTGCCGAGTTCGATATCCATGCCGGACAATATAGCGATTGCCTGCAGGACGACAAGCAATCACACGCGGCTACTGCCAAATCGATGAAACCGGAACCATCCCGTCTCTGGTCAGCGAGACGCTGGATTTGGCGGCGTCATACCAGACGGGCCACCGTCATAAATCGTCCAGACACTGACGTCATCACGAAGGTTGGCGATATATTCGCTCAACTGTTCATCGAAGTGCTTCTTCTGAAACGTTTGCTTGATTGCCGCCTGCACATCACCGAACGGGACATAACCAGCTTCCCGCCGATCTAAAACTCGCACAATGTGAAATCCACGATCGTCTTCGATGATCTGACTCAATCGATTCAGTGGCAGTTTGTAGAGCGCTTCTTCGATGTTTCCGGATCGCAAACTACCTTTCGACGTCCAATCATAGCGACCGCCATGCGCAGCCCGTAAGCCATGTGAGCTCCGCTTAGCTACCGCTGAAAACGGAGCACCACGTAATACCTCGTTCCCCATCTCGGCAATCGCGCGGTAAGCAGCCTCTTTGTTTGGTGCCTTGACAAAATGAGCTGACAGTCGCTCCCAACGGACCTTGGCTTCGATCTCGTAGTCCTGCAGATTTTCTCGATAGTAATCAAGCATCTCCTGGTGTGTCACTTCCCGGTTACGATCGATGTTCTGCCCAAGAATCGATCGACCCAGGCTCCGCTCTGCATAAGATCGCTTTTCCTGTTCCAAGGAAGATCCATACCGCTGCAACAATAAATCAAGCTGCCCGAGGGATACCGCCTTGTTGGCCACCATCAGCTTAGCCAGCCGAACCTGTTGCGGATTTTGACTTGTTAAAGCCGACAATTCCGTAGGTGTCGCTTGGCGGACCTTGACTACTATTTTCTCCAACGAGTCTTCAAATGATGTCGCCGTCTGTTCCTTAATCGTTGGGAGCACCTCCTCGCGACGAGCCTCCGGTATACTCCTCAAGAAGGCCACGTAGAGCATCTTTCTCTCGATCGTCTGATCCAACATCCTGCGCAGCAAAACATCACGTTGCTGGCGAATCTTAGCCCCGTCACGCTTTCTTTGTTCCGGACCCATCCTGGCAAGTACTGATTCCACGACCATTTCCACTTGCGGCAGTAAATCGCCTGCTAATACAAACTGGTCACCCACGACTGCAATCACTTGGGCAGCTGCAAAAACCTGCCTTGGTGACTCCACCGGGGGGGGGACTCGCGGTTGAACCGGGGCCGCCAGCGGTAAACCAGGCCGCACCGGGTAACCAACCGGTGGTAAACGAACCGGGAAGGAGCCGTCAGCCGGTGGCAATACTTGGGGGCGAGAGGAAGCTGCTGCCGGTACGACCGAGCCCTGGCTCGCCGGTAACTCGCTAGCCGCCCTGGAAGGGACTGGAAAAACGGCTGACGGAGGTGCCGACCAGGCGCTCGCTACCAGGCCCACCAGTAACACTGAAAATAACAATGATAAAAAACGCACGAACTTGAGCTACCTCGCAGAAGTTATGAATAGCAACAACTACCAGCGACAGGGGTAGTTAGGACCTGTGACGCCAGGATCATTCCCCGCAGGGGAACCATCAGCGGGGCAGAATTCTACGAAGGTTCTTCAGTCAACTGCAACACCAATTTGAGTAGCTGGATAATCTTATCCCAACTAGTTTCTTTGGGGGGTACCGGGCAGTAGGCCGTTTCTTCGTCCACTCGTCTCAAACGGCTCGAATTAAGTGCCACAAGTTGCTCCAGACGCTGTTGATCGCGGCATTTGAAAACCAGGAAGTCTTCTTCTCGGAAAATTGTCGAAATGTTCCAAACCGCCGCCTCCAGTCGCAACCTGGCAAGAACCAGCAGGC
>CAZXJC010000446.1:0-8821 GCA_964640885.1 uncultured Pirellulaceae bacterium
AGGATCCATCGGCCCAGGTGGAGCGGATGTTGGAAGACGCCAAAGCCGACCGATTCATCGACGACTTCACTCGCCAGTGGCTCCAGCGGGAAAAAGTGGATGATTTTGGCCCGGACGTGCGCGTCTTCAAGAACGTCCGGCGTATGACCGTCGATTCCATGGGACGCGAGGGACGGGAATTATTTCGACATTTACTGAAAAACAACCTGAGCATGAAACACTTCATCGACTCGGATTACGTCATGGTTAATGACCGCCTGGCCCGTTTCTACAAGTTGCCCGCAGTGAAAGGGGACGGATTCGTACCCGTGAAACTGCCCAAGGATAGCGAGCGCGGGGGGCTCGTCGCGCAGGCTGGATTCCTCAAGCTCACCTCCACGGACTTCGCCACTTCTCCCATCCACCGCGGTGCTTGGATCCTGAAGAATCTTTACAACGAACAAATCGAGCCACCTGCCGATGTGGAGATCAAGGAACCGGACATCCGCGGCACCACGACGATCCGTGAAGCCATCCTCAAGCACCAGGAACTCGAGAGTTGCGCCCGTTGCCACTCCAGGATTGATCCCTTCGGTTTTGCTCTTGAATACTACGACCCGGTTGGCCGCAAACGCTCCGAGTACCGCCACGTTGAAGTCGTCAACACCATGAAAGTCAAATTCACTCAGGTTCCGATTGAGTCCGCCATGAAATTGCCCGACGGTCGTGAGGTGCGCGACCTGCCCACACTCAAGGCCGCCCTCATGGCCGACAAGGAACGCATCCTCAAGGGAATTATTAGCAAACTGATCAGCTACGCGCATGGCCGCGAGGTCACCCGCGCCGACAGTCCCTACATCAATGCCGTTTACCAGGCGACCGCCAAGCAGGACTTCTCACTGCGTACTGCGGTCATCGCCATCGTGGCGCATCCGGAATTCAGCCGGAAATAGCATCTTCTGACGATTCCATCGACTATCTCGCCAGGGACTCGAACATCCGTAGCAGTTGCGCGGTGATCTTATCGGAGGCCTCGATTTCAACCCAATTGGTTCCCAACCAGGTTTCATAACCGCCAAGGCGATGCTGCCGAGGCGTCGGCAGGTAACCGTACCATCCATTCGCCAACTCGATGGTAAAGGTATTCTTAAAGGGTGACTCACGCTTGATCTCAAGCCCTGTTTCGGCAAACGTTTCAAAAGGAATAGCTGCAATGCCGGTTTCACCAATTTTCAAGGTTTGCAGTGAAATCTTCACCTGCCGAGGAGCATCCGCCAGCTTAAAAATCCGCTCCGCATAAACCTTTTCCTGCTTGTGTGACTGAAACTTGTCCGCCGGCAATTTAACCGCTTCCCGCAGGTGCTTCAGGATTGCCTCCGAGGGCTGTCGAAGTTTCAGTACCATGTCGTTCTGCATGGCACCGACCGGCACCCATTGCTTGTATTCGACATCCTTGTAGGCCGCTGCTACCTTGCTCGCGGCCTTATTGGCAACTTCTTGCATCTTCTCATAGGGAGCGTACCGCTTACCCCCCGGCGTTGGTCGGAAGTTAACATTATTGATGTCACCACTGGTCCCGTTGGACATTGTCGCCACAAAGGCAGGTTCCAATTGCTGCGCCCCAATCTTCTGCTCCAGGTAACGGGCAAAATATCCATAGTAATCAGCAGAGATGTGCCCCCGAGATACACCACCCACATAGTGCAGGGAGTAATTCGACAGCAGGGCAATCGGACGTCCCTCTTTTGACTGAATCGAAAGAAAGCGAATTTCCGGATCGGTCGGGCCAGCGGGACGATCCAAGGAAGGATGATTCCGTGGTGGATTCATCCGCACCTGGTCAATACCACCAAATGGATTGGCCGTCACACCGGAGTCATTGCAATACCATCGCCGGTTGAAGACTTCACCTGGCAGCGTCGTTTTACCCCAACCGATCTGGGCTGGCTCTAGCTGATTCACAGCACGTTGCACACCATCTGCAATCCGGCTGGCCACGAACTTCGAATGGGCCGAAATTTCATCCGGCCAGAAAACACCGCGAGGCCCGCGGGGAGTCACTGCCGAATGAGTATGAGTGGCTGCAATCAACACGTGACTGGGTTTGATTCCCGTAGCCTTTTGGATCTGGACTCGTGCCAAGTCCGTAACCTCCCGCGGTATACCCAAGATATCGACAATCACGACAGCAATACGCTGAGCACCATCATCCAGTACGATACACCGGGCAAACAGCTCATCGTGTACATGCGTTGCCGGGAAAGGTTTGAATCCACCAATAACAGGCAAACCCAATTGCGGCGTAACATTGCTGATAACGGCGCCAGCTAAGAACGCCTTCTTGCCACTCGAACCACCTTGCTCGGCTCCCTGTGAGTTAATCGGAATGAGCAGCAATCCAATCGCCAGAAGAATTAATCGATTCATTGATCTCGTCACCTTCCAGAATGCATCCAGAACACAAACCAGTGCGATTAACAGGCCAACCGCGACTATACAGTCGTGCTGCACTATAGATGGGCAACCCGCTCTCTGGAAGCCATCAACCACGTTTGATATCATGCAAAACGGCAGCATTTCACTCGCTGCCAACTTCCAAGTCGGCAACCGCTTTTCTCAAAACCTTCGGAGAACCACTGGTGATGAAACGCATTCTCTTGGCGCTACTGCTCGTCGGGCTTATGCAAGCGGCAGTCGCAGCACAGCCCAATATCGTCTTAATCATGGCCGACGATGTCGGCTGCGAACCGATCGGCGTCTACGGGGGCGAGCGGTGGAAGACGCCGCATATCGACACCTTAGCCAAGAGCGGTATGCGATTTGACTACTGCTTTAGCATGCCGGTCTGCCACCCAACACGAATCTGCCTGTTGACCGGCAAATATCCTTACCAGCTAAACTCATCTTGGGGAACATTTCCGCGAGCCGAGGAAAACCAAACTCTCGCCGCCCGACTTAAACGAGCCGGTTATCGCACGGCGATTGGTGGCAAGTGGCAACTGTGTCTGATGAAAAAAGATGCCCAGCAACCGGCCCGCATGGGATTTGACGAATGGAGCGTCTTCGGTTGGCACGAAGGCGCCCGCTATCATGAACCGTTCATTTACCAGAACGGCCGCCTACGCGACGACACCAAGGGAAAATATGGCCCTGATTTATACGTCGATTTCCTGGGCGATTTCATGAAACGTTGCAGCAAAGCCAAGCAACCTTTCTTCGCCTATTACTCCATGGCACTGGCCCATGACGTCACTGACGACATCCCCACCCAGGTACCCTACATCCCTGGCAAAGATCGCTGGCTGAACTATGGCGAAATGGTCGAGAGCATGGACACCATGGTCGGCCGCTTGGTAGCCAAGATCGACCAACTCGGCTTGCGCAATGACACCATCATCCTTTTCACCGGTGACAACGGAACCGCCGCGCGTTCCAAGCTGCGACACATTAGTGGCCGCCAGTACGAGTTCGAGAAGGTACATTCCATACGAAACGGGAAACGCGTTCCCGGTGGAAAAGGTACGCTACTGGACATCGGCACCAACGTTCCCTTGCTCGCCAGTTGGCCCGGGAAGATCGACGCTGGAAGTGAGTCTGACGCACTAGTGGATTTCAGCGATTGGCTACCAACGCTCGTCACAATCGGTGGTGGAGAACTGGCTCCCAAAACCTCCGGTGTCAGTTTTGCACCTACACTGCTCGGATCAACACCCCGAGCCTTACGCTCATTTGCATTTTCGGAGCGCAGGGGTGGCAACGCCTGGGTACGCACCCAACAACACAAACTTTACACCGATGGACGCTACTTCGACATTCATGCCGATCCCATGGAAAAGCGTTCGCTCAAGGAGCTTAGTGGCAAAGCCGCCGATGAGCATCAGCACCTGCGAGAAGCATTGCAAAAGCTAAAATATCCGGCTAAACAGCCCAGGCGTTAAAGAGCAGCCGCTCCTGAGGACAGGCACCCAACCAATCGCCTGCAAAGGCAGAGAGAGATTCTCAAAGATGGGCACAAGAACTCGAAGGTCAGTCACGCGACGCTCGTTTGTCACGGCAATCGCTGCCGGACTGCCGTTTGCAACCCCAGGCATTCTGCGAGCCAGGTCCCCTGGGGAAAAACTGAATATCGCAGCAATTGGTGTTGGAGGACGTGGCTGGTCGGACGTCAATGCTGCCGCGAGTGGGCATAACCTGGTTGCCTTCTGTGACGTCATGACGAAAGTCTCCTCACGCAAAGGCGGCTACGTGGAAGCAGCAAAACAATGGCCCAAAGCCCGCAGGTACCAGGATTGGCGCAAGCTACTGGACGAAGGGAAGGACATCGATGCGGTCACGATCTCGACTCCAGATCACATGCATGCATTGCCTACGCTCGCCGCCATGCACCTGGGAAAACATGTCTTCACGCAAAAGCCGCTGACCCACACGGTCCATGAATCCCGCGTGCTGATGCTGGAAGCTCGCCGATGCGGTGTCGCAACCCAAATGGGCATCCAGAACCAGTCGCTCGTCGGGCACCGAACCACGGCAGCGCTGATTCGCGGTGGATTGATTGGCAAGATTCAGCAAGCACATGGCTGGAGCCACAAGGGCTGGGCGGGACCAAAAACTGGCAGGCCATCGCGTTCGGACCCGGTACCCCAAGGCCTGGACTGGGATCTCTGGCTGGGTGTTGCGCCTGAGCGGCCCTATGCTGAGAAAATCTATCAACCGATGAAATGGCGGGGCTGGCTCGACTTTGGATCTGGAACCCTCGGCGACATGGGGATTCATATCGTCGAACCGATGGTCTCCTCCCTTGGTGTCGGACCTCCAGTTACCGTTAAAAGCCGGGGACTCCCCCCCAACCCCGAGACCTGGCAACCAGCTAACACCATCGAATACGAATTCGTCGGCAACAAGTATACGGCCAACGACGTGTTTCCGTACGTGTGGCGAGACGGTGGGGCAGGGCGACCACCACTGTCAACTTCCCGATATCTGCCTGCAGATTTAAAACTGCCCAGACAGGGAACCCTGTTTGTCGGGGAGAAGGGCGCTATCGTGCATCCACACGGCGGCGACCCGCTGGTTTTTCCTGCAGACCTATTAAACGATTACGATGTCCCCGTCATCGAAAAGCGAAGCCATTTTGACAGTTGGCGTGAAGCCATTACTACCGGCAAGCCGGCTTGTGCATCATTTGACTTCTCTTCTCCGCTCACTGAAACCGTATTGCTTGGCAATATCGCAGTACGCTTCCCAAATAAAAAACTCGTCTGGGATACTGCTAAACTTAGATTTACCAACCACGAGAAGGCAAATACATTTGTACGATCTCAATACAGAAA
This sequence comes from uncultured Pirellulaceae bacterium, assembly GCA_964640885.1. Taxonomy (GTDB): domain Bacteria; phylum Planctomycetota; class Planctomycetia; order Pirellulales; family Pirellulaceae; genus JAZADA01. The sequence goes on from CAZXJC010000446.1 coordinate 5,310, forward strand.
AGGGTGGCAGCTTGCAGGACTCTCGTAATCCCATCCTCGCAACCACAACCGTGGAGCCAACTATGTCAAAAAGCAAACTAATTATTTCAACACTGGTGATACTGATCACCTGCACAATTGGGTCAGCACAAGAGGCCGTGAAACTTTTCAACGGCAAGGATCTAAGCGGCTGGACTGGTGCAGACTACCAAGTCAAAGATGGAATATTAATCTGCAGCGGAAAGATTCTACGGACTGAAAAGCAATACTCCAACTATGTCCTGGAGCTTGATTTTATCCTGCCGCCACGCGGCAACAATGGCCTGGGAATCCATTACCCGGGTGAAGGACGCCCCTCAGGTGTGGGGATGGAATTGCAGATCTTAGACAACACCCATCCGAAGTACGCGAAACTGAAAGATTCGCAGTACCACGGCTCGCTCTACAAGCTCCAGGCGGCCAAGCGTGGCTGCCTCAAACCGCTAGGGGAATGGAATCATCAGAAAGTCACGGTCAACGGACCTCGCATTGTCGTGGAACTCAATGGAACCGTGATCATGAAAGCCAACTTGGATGAAGTGGCTAAAAAGTATCCCAAGCATAAAGGTGCCAAACGCCGGAGCGGCTACATCTGTTTTTGTGGACACGGATCCCCGGTTCAATTCAAGAATATTACGTTACTGGAATTGCCTCGCTCATAATCATTCGCCTGGCGATGCCGCGAACGTGCTTACCTGGAAACCCTAAGATGCGATTACGATTCCCCTGGCTTCTCTACCTGCTTCTGCTGCTGAGCGGTCCGTTAATCGCACAGGAACCGCCAAAACGATACAACATCCTGTTCATCGTCTCGGACGACCTGACGGCAACCGCACTGGGTTGCTACGGCAACCAGGTCTGCAAGACGCCGCACATAGACCAACTAGCTTCTGAGGGGATGCTTTTCACTCGCGCATATTGCCAGGCAACCACGTGTGGACCATCCCGGGCATCTTTTATGTTCGGCTACTATCCATATGCCACGAAGGCAACCGGTTACACGAGTGGCCGCCAACAAGTAGGGACCGAGCGCAATAGCTGGCCACAGTACTTTCGCAAGCACGGCTATCATAGCGCCCGTGTTTCCAAGGGCTTTCACATGGGCGTACCCACGGACATCGCACCCGGCAAAGACGGTGCTGACGATCCCGCTTCCTGGGATGAAGCGTTTAACAGTCCAGGTCCAGAGTCCAGAGCAAAGGGATCTGGAGAAACGCTCCAAGACAACCCTGGTGGCATCAAGAAAAAGATTGCCGGCGGAAACCGCTTTGTCGTCGTCGAAGCAGACGGGGATGACCTGGTTCATTCCGACGGCAAAACTGCCGCCAAGGCCGCTGAACTGATCAACCAATACAAGGACCAAAAAAAACCTTTCTTCCTTGCCGTCGGCTTTGTACGGCCCCACGTTCCCTTCGTAGCCCCCAGCAAGTACTACGCACCATACAGTGTTAACAAGATGGTCTTGCCGCCAAAAATCCCGGGAGATCGAGACGACATCCCATCCAATTCAGCGAATCGAAGAACATCTCGCAATTACCAGATGGACCTCCGACAGCAAAAACGATTACTCAGTGGCTACTATGCTTCGGTCAGCTACATGGACGCAATGACTGGCAAGATCCTCAAAGCCCTCGACGAAAGTGGACAACGCGATCACACCATCGTCATCTTCACCAGCGACCATGGGTACCATCTGGGTGAACATGACATGTGGTCCAAGGTAAGCGTGCACGAAGAATCAGCCCGCGTTCCGTTGATCATTAGCATGCCCGGAAAGCGTCCAGCCGTCTGTTCCTCGCTGGTAGAACTCCTTGACCTCTACCCGTCTACTGCGGCCTTGTGTGGCCTAAAGATTCCGCCCAACCTGCAAGGCCAGAACATTGGTGCCATGCTAGACAATCCGAAACAGGCCGTACGCAAGGCTAACATGTGCAGTGGCAAAGGAAGATTGTACCGCGACGACCGATGGGCGCTGCTGGATTACGGAAAAGACGGCGAACTCTACGATATGGTCAAGGATCCAAAACAGTACAAGAACCTCTTTGCTGCCCCAGAACACGCAAAGACTCTTGCGGCTCTCAAACAGAAGCTCAAGGAAAAACTGCAGCAGGTGGGGCAGAATGACCTGGCCGAGCAACAAAAATAGAACAAAGGGGAACTAGTCGATTCATTGGCCTTACCACCCTCCACGCGCGACACAAAACAGCTTGTAGACTACCCCAACGCCAGCGGTCCTTGTCCCCCGATAGCCGCCTGTTTTAGCGACTGCTAGCCCGCCGCTAAGCATCTTCCACGATGCCTTCTCACAGGCACTTTATCCTTGCTAAAACGTTTCTTTTTACGTATAAGGAAGCTTAATACTCTTCTATGAGGAAGCGTCGAATGATCAAGTCATTGAGTTGTCCTTCCATTACCCTGACCTTTCTGGCATTAGTGGCTGCTGTACCCGCAGCTATTGCAGCCGAGCCGACCGCCGAGGAATTGGCTTTCTTTGAGAAGAAGATCCGGCCGGTGCTGATACAGAAATGTTACACGTGCCACTCGGCCAACAGCGAAGAAGTGCAGGGCGAACTGTTGCTCGACACGCGCGAAGGAATCCGTAAGGGGGGGCTCTCGGGACATGCCGTAACGCCGCAGAACCTGGATGAGAGTCTGCTCATTGAAGCAATCCGATACAAGAACGACGACATGGCCATGCCGCCCAAGGAAAAGCTTCCGGACTCAGTCATCGCTGATTTCGAAAAGTGGATCATGATGGGAGCACCCGACCCGCGGGACGGAAAAGCAGCTCCATTTTTCAAGCCCGATTGGACCAAGTCACGGAATCACTGGGCCTTCAAGGTACCGAAACAACCACTCATCCCGAAAGTCAAGAACGCTGACTGGGCCCGGTCGGATATCGACCGCTTCGTGTTGGCTAAACTCGAGGAGCAATCCTTGCAGCCGGTAGGCGACGTGGACCGCCGCACATTGATCCGGCGGCGCTACTTTGACCTCACCGGTCTGCCACCGACGCCCGAAGAAATGGAGTCGTTTATCAACGACCCCCACCCCAAGGCGTACGAATTACTAGTCGACGAGTTGCTCTGCTCAGAGAGATTCGGGGAACGCTGGGGCCGGCATTGGCTCGATGTGGCGCGTTATGCGGAGTCCAGCGGCAAGGAATCAAACATCACCTATCCACACGCGTGGCGTTACCGTGACTACGTGATTGACTCCTTCAACGACGACAAGCCTTACAACGAATTCATCCGTGAACAGATCGCCGGCGACATGATGCCTGCCCGTACTATCAGGCATCAGGCCGAGTTAATAACAGCAACCGGGTTCCTGGCCATCGGTCCCAAGTCACACAATGAAGGCAGCCGATCCCAGTTCGCCGCAGACCTGGCCGATGAACAGATTGAAACGCTGTCGCGTTCCATCCTCGGGCTCACCATTGCCAGTGCCCGGTGTCATGATAACAAGTTCGACCCTATCACACAGCGTGAATA
>CAZXJC010000447.1:0-7655 GCA_964640885.1 uncultured Pirellulaceae bacterium
TTCGTGGAAGTGCGCATTGATTCGGATCGGTTTTCGGCACATCCCGATGCGGAGCCTGGATGCCCTTGTGAATTATGTGGCGAGGAAGTATCGAAACCGATCCTTACTCATGAACAGCCGGTTTCCTTGCTGGCGGTTCCTCCCCAAGACGTTCCCTCACGTGGCTGGGGAGAGGAGTTCTGGGTAAAAGTTACTGAGCGAGATGAGCGCTGGCTGCGCGGCGTGATCGATAACCATCTCTATGAAACCAGGCTCCACGGTTTGAGTGTGGGGGACGAAATTGTTTTCCAGCTGGACCACATCCTGAGTATTCACAGCTCTCACAATGAAGAAATGATCATGCGATTGAGCGAGGATGATCGTCAGCAGTTTGGCCAGTGGCTAATGTCACGGCCCGGGCCCGAGGATTATGTGGTTCCTGATTCATTCAGCCGTCGCTCGGCGGATAACTGGTATCCTGGTCGAGCGGGTAGATCGGATGACGCAACTGCTGATACTTGAAACCAGCAAAATCTGGTCGGTGGATCCCGGGCGTGTCGGCATCAAAGATCTTACTGGCCAGGGGACCCAGATCAGCCCGGAAGTGGACGGCACTTTTGACGACCAGTAAACGTCGTGTCTGTGGGTCGATATCAACAATCCGTAACATGTCGCGATCGAGTAATTGGCGGCGATAGGTAGAGACGACCACCTCTACACCTCCTACCTGAAGCACGGCCATCGGACCAAACTCGCCTGCTAATCCACGCATCATGGCACCGTGATGCACGTACTTACCGTCACTCAGCGTTTGGACCTTGGCGCGTGTTACAACCGAAGCACCGTGCTGGTCATCAGTCTTGCCCCCAATTACAACATCGATTTCTGCACCCACACCGGCAGCATGAGCCGCACTGGCAGTTTCTGGATCATGGAGTACGCCCACGATGCCATCCTGGAAATCTGCTTCGATCATCGCTCGCAAAGCGATCGTCCCATCGCAGGGGGCACCCCCACCAGGATTGTCTGAGCCATCTGCAAAGATGACCAAACCCTCCGGATGTTCACGGGCGTACTGCATTGCTGCTTCGATCGTGGTTAGTTGTGGTTGCAACTGGTCTCGCAATTCCCAGAGACGAGCAGCCAGGGCATCTGCTTTTTGATCTGCCAGCCCTTGATTGGAATCACTGGTCACGAGCACGCTGACACCTGCATCACGGATGTCGGCAAACGGGAAACCCATCGAGACGGTAGCGGTTAAGATCCCTGGTTCTGCTTCCAAATCAAAAACCTCTTGCATCAGGGACTGCATCGGTTCCCGAAGTGTGCATTGCATCGGGGGCATCGTCATTACTGGCAGTTGCCGGTAGGCCTGGCAGGGTTGAACCTGGCCTTCGACCATGCGGACCAGTAACTGGATCGCTTCGATGCCACGTTCTCGCATGTCGACATGGGGATAGGTGTCAAAACCGATAATGACATTGGCCTCGTCGGCCATCTCGGGACTGATGTTGGCGTGCAAGTCGAGCGTAACGACCAGCGGAATCTCCGGCCCGATCAACTGGCGGACGGCGGCAATGAAATGCCCCTCGGCATCATCGTGTTCCTCGGTCGCCATGGCTCCATGTAAATCAAGCGCTACGCCGTCGACCGGCAGCACGGCTGCTAACCGTTCCAGGAAAAGATTCAGCATCTGGTCATAGGCGGCCTGTTCTACTCGGCCAGCCGGTTGGGCTCGTGCCGAGAGTAAAGGGATCAGCTCCACGCCCGCTTCGGCAGCCCCGGCCAGGTAGCCGCCGTGGATCGTTCCCGTACCGGTAAACCGCTGCTCAAGAATTTCTCCGCCAGAAAAATCTGGCCCGCAGCCGCTATCTCGTTGGAAGTCAGCGAGTGTTGTCGGTGTATCGGAAAATGTGTTGGTTTCGTGCTGGACACCGCCACTGGCAATCTTCATGGCCACAGACCTTTGTTGGAGTTGGAAATGAAATCACTCGAGCCGATTAGAACTTAGAAATGACTCCCCGCAAGAGGGTAGCCAGGGAAAACCACCTGCCAAGGGAGAATCTGTACTTTGTCTCTGACTGGTTAGCCCTTATCATCAGCATGGTTGAAACAAGCGATCTGAGGCCCCTTACGGCAAGGAGATTTCCGTCATGCGTACCAGTGATAATAGACGTTTCAGGATTGTTGCTCTGTGGTGCCTGCTGATCACATTGATTGTTCTGGCATTCCCTTCCCAGCAACTCAACCGACTAGCTGCTGCTGACTGGTTCCAGTTCCTGGGTCCTGATCGCAATGGCGTCTCTCAGGAATCCGGTCTGCTAACCTCCTGGCCTGCTGCTGGTCCCAAGCGTGTCTGGCAAGTTGCCGGTGGTGGTGGGATGTCGGGGATGGCGATTTCTGATGGTAGCCTCTACACGCTGGTGCAACGGGACGGCAAACAATGGGCGTTGGCATTGGAAACGGCTACAGGCAAAACGCGCTGGCAAGCAGCTGTCTCCAGCGCATTTAAGAATCAAATGGGCGATGGCCCACGGGCCACGCCGCTGGTTGCGGATGGACATCTTTATGTCTTTACCGGGGAGGGTATTCTGAGTGCCTTGAGTCTCAAGGATGGAAGTGTCGCCTGGAGCAACAACACCGTTAAGGAGCACAAGGGAAAGGTGGCCGATTACGGCATGGCCAGTTCACCGCTGATGGTGGGAGAGCTGGTGATTGTTACTGTCGGTGCCCCCACGGCAACCGTGGCTGCTTACCATCGCCAGACAGGCAAGCTGGCCTGGACGGCTGGCCAGCAGACGACCGCTGGCTATTCCTCGGCAGCTCTCTTGCAACTGGCAAACAGTCAGCAGGTCGTGGTCTTTGCTGGGGGAGTAGCGCTCGGCCTGGAACCCAAGACCGGTAAACAGTTATGGAGTTATCCGTATGTCACCGATTACGACTGCAATATTGCCACACCCCTGGCTCATCAGGGAAATCTTTTCCTCTCTTCAGGTGAGAATCACGGTAGTGTGATGCTGTCGTTAAAGCCAGCAGCAGCTGGTTTCCAGGTGACTGAGAAATGGATCTCCCAGGGCGCGGCGAGCGTGATGCGCAATGAATGGCAAACGTCCATCCTGCTCGACGGTTACTTTTATGGATTCGACAACGTAGGCAGCGCCGGTCCTGTCACCCACCTGACCTGCGTGGAAGCTGCCACTGGCAAACGGATGTGGCGTGAAATACGCTTTGGGAAAGGAAACCTGATCGCTGCCGATGGCAAACTGTTTATCACGACCATGAAAGGTGAACTGGTTGTTGTGCAGGCGACGCCGACACAATACAAGGAGTTGGGAAGGGCTGTTGTCATGGATCGCAGTCGCCAAGTGCCCTCACTTTCGCAAGGACATCTTTTCTTGCGGGATGGCAAGAACATCATCTGCCTCGATGTCCGTAAGCCTTGAAAGATCTCTAGTAAGCCAAGATTAGGAAGATACCCATGATCACGTTAGCGGGCCATAACGCACTGATTACCGGATCGACTAAGGGAGTTGGCCAGGCGATTGCCTGTGCCATGGCCGAGGCCGGAGCCAACGTAGTTATTCATGGACGGCAAATGAGTGACGCTGCCCAGCAGCCGCTCGACAAATGTCGCCAGGCCGGAGTCGAGGCAGAGTTTATCACCGGCGACCTGTCGGCAGACCCCGCGGTCTCGGTTGAGGATCTTTATGGCCAGGCGATGGCTGCCAATCCCAACATTGACATCCTGGTCAACAATGCGGGGACTTACATCGATCAGCCATTCCTGGAGATGGATCTTGAAACGTTCGATAAGACGATGAAACTGAACGTCTATTCCTGCTTTTTCCTGACCCAGCAGTTTGCCCGCCGCTGGGTAGCCGGGAAAATCGCCGGACGTGTCCTTTTTATTGGCTCGATCAATGGTCGCCTGGCGGAAGAAGTCCATGCCGCCTATGACTCGTCAAAAGGGGCCGTGGAAGCGATGGTCAAGTCGTTGTGTGTCTCGTTGGCGCCCCATAATATCCGCGTTAATGGACTGGCACCGGGCCTGGTCTACACGCCGCTAACTGCGCCGGCACTGGACCAGCCGGAATTTATGAAGTGGATGCAATTGCATACCCCCAATGGCCAGGTTCCGGGACCGGAAGTGTGCGGGGACGGAGCCGTGTATCTTTGCAGTGATGCGGCTGTCCACGTTCATGGACAGATGCTGCTGGTCGATGGCGGCATGAGCATCTGGCAACAGCCTGATCTGCCTTCAGACGATTAACGTCCAGCCGGTTGTAATCGACTAGGCTTGCAAGTGTTCCAAGGTCTTTGCCAGGCTGGCCACGTCGGAAAAACGAGCTTGGATGTCGGCCAGCGTAAAGACATGGGCCACCGCTGAACGGTCACCAACGCAATCGGAGATGATCACGGGGCGAAAGCGAAAGCTCTTGGCGTCGGTTGCCGTACTGCGAATGCAGGCACTGGTGCTGCAACCGGTAATCAACAGGGTGTCGACGCCGAGTTCGATCAGGTAAGCGGCCAGGTGGGTGCCAAAAAAAGCACTGGCGTTTTCTTTTTCGATCACCAGGTCTTCGAGTGCCGGAGCTACCCGCTCGTCAATCTGGCAGGCACGTTCATCCCAGGTGCGGTAAGACTCAGACAGGTCGGCCGCCGACTTGAAGGGCTGATCGCCACTTTGGGGACGGTAAGGACTGGTCGTGTAAATAATTGGAATGCCTTGCGGCCGGGCCGCTTCCAGTAAGCGAGCTGTGTTCTCTACCGGTCCGTCCAGGCGGGCACTGCCACCCGCATAGGAGTCGTCGGTCCAGCCGTACGCAAAATCGACCACCACGATGGCCAGTTTTTTCCCGAAGCCGAAGCGATCCTGAAAAATGCCTCGATCCTCGTAGTACTGGTCCATGATCTTGAGTGCATCGGCCATCATCTCGGCTGCCTGTTGGTCGTCGGGATACATCGTTCAGTTCCTTAAAAGAAAGAGGTCATTGCAGGAATGCTAACAGGCCATCACGGTCCAGGCCGGCGATGCCCAAATCTTCCGGGGTACGGGCGGTTTGCCAAAAGTCGATTTCTAGCATGGTGCCAATCAATTCGACCAGTGAACGCATCGTGGGGCAGGCCACGCCCAGTTGCTCTCCCAGGGCGGCCCAGGCGGCCAGGCCGTAAGGGACATCCTCGGTTAACCAGCGGGTGTCCAAAACGCCAGGAGCCTTTAAGGCAGTCAACATCTCGCTGCCACTGATGGTCGTTTCCAGATCACCGGCAGGACCAAAACCGGCCTGGTGAAAAGCTTTGTCGACTGGTGACAGTTCGAAACCGAGGGCCGCTCCAATCGCCCGCCGCTCCCGGTCCACCGCGTAGATCATCCGGCATACCCCGGGAGTGATCCCCTCGTTGTAAAAATAGAAATCACCTTCACTTTTTTCGATGCGACCGGCATTCATCAAGACACCGGCCGGGTGGACCACCGGGTTCATGGCAGCTAATCCGCAAGCTGCCACGTCGTTATAGAGTTGGACTCCGGGAAACCAGCGGTCGACCAGTTGTTGCACGCGAGGCCCCTCGCTTGCTGGTAAAACCCCCAGGCCGAGGCCGTCGACCACGCCCCAGATATGGGCCGAGGTGGGTGTCATCTTGCGGCAGACGTAAGGGGCCGTGTCGGTCTCTGCCAGGATGACGCCTTCGGCAGCGCCCTGTTGGCGGAGGATGCGGGTAAACTCCAGGCTACCGAGAGTTCCTGGCATCAGGACTACCACCTGGCCACTCTTAAGATGAGGGGCACAGGCCTCGGCAAAAGCAGCATGTCCGTAGGCCGGGATAATCAGCAAGTTGAGTTCGTTGTCGGCCAGGCCGACGGAAAAGTCGGTGGTGACGCATTCGAGTGTAGCCACGTCCTGCCCGGCTACACCGTCAAGTTGAATCTGGCGGGTTTCCAGGATCGGTTCCACCATGTGGGCAAAGGAAGGGATTTCGCAGAGCGTGACTGCTGCCCCGTCCAGTTGTAACTTGGCGGCCACGGAGAAGGCCGTGTTGCCTCCACCAAGAATTGTGATTCCCTGTTCAGCCATCAGTTCTCCTCGCTTGCCGATGAAACACGGGTGAATTTTTGCAGGCTAGGACAGTCGGCTGGGACCATGCCATTTTTTCCCCCAGCCGAGTAAACCACTTCGCTGACGTAAAGGTCACCAAAAGGATCGAGCCAGAGGTCGTGAGCTGCGAAGAAGTCACCGGGGGCACCGGGATTTTCGCCTCCACCCCACCGCGTCAGCAGTTCGCCACTGGCCGAGAAGACACTCAGCCGTGAACCGACTGGGTTCTCTGGTGGATCCATGAAGGGAAAGAGTCCGGCAATGGTTCCCAGTTCCGCGACCCACAGGTTGCCATCGCCATCGATGACGAGTTGCGTGGGGCGGACGACACTGGTCCAGGTATCGACCAGTTCCCCATCTGGGGTAAAGAATTGCAACCGGCTATTTTCCCGATCGGCGACGATCACCTGGCCCTGCTGGTCGACTGCAATCCCGTGAGGGACGTTGAACTGGCTGGGGCCATTCCCCGGGTTTCCCCAGGATTGAATCAACTCGCCAGTGGCGGTGAAACGGTGAATGCTGGCGTTGCCGTAACCGTCGGCCACGTAAAGTTCCCCGTTGGGAGCCACGGCCAGGTTGGTCGGAATGTTGTATGGTCCACAGCCGCTCTGGATGGTTCGAAAGTCCATGCCTTCAACGCCTGTCTCTGACGGTGTACCACAAGGGCCCACGTCCATCAGGGGCGTCCCATCGAGAGAATACTTTCGTACGTTGTGGCCCAGGTCATCAGTCAGAAACAGGTTGTCGTCATTATCGACTACGATCCCGTGGGGGCGATTGAACATTCCCTGTCCCCAGCCTCCAACGAAGCTGCCATCCCGTTCCAGGATCACGATCGGCGAGGGTCCCCGGTTAAAGACGTAGACCCGTCCCTGGGAATCGGCGGCCACGCCAACTGCCTCCTGCCAGGCTGCTTCCGCTGGTACTTGGGCCCAGGCATTGTCTGCCTCAAATTGAAAATTGCCGCTACCGACTACCACTAGTTCACTCACTGCTTGCTCCTTGTTCCTTGTCTTCACGAATGACTGGGGTTGCCGCATCGATAAAGAAGCAGCAAATGGTTGAAACCGTAAAGAGGGCTGCACAGGTGTAGAACATGTGGTTCCAGCTGTAATTGACTGAGATCCAGATCAGCAGGATCGGCGATACTGCTGCTCCCAGGTTGCCCCACATGTTTCCAAAACCGAGCACTGATCCAACATGCTTGCCACCCACGTCCTGGGTAAATGCCCAGGTGGCTGGATTCCCAAAGTCGACACAAAAAGCAACCGTTGCCATCATTGCCGTTACTAGCCAGGGTGAGTTGAGCCCAGGGGAGATGGCGAAGGCCATCACCGCAATGATCTTGGAAACAATCCAGGGTAGACGTCGCGCCCAGCGAACCCCGACCACGGAAACTAGTTTATCCGTGACCAGTCCACCGAGTAGCATTCCCGGAAAACCTGCAATGAACGGAACCATGATCATCATGCCCCGTTCCAGGATCGGGACCTGGTGTTGTTCCATCAGGTAGGTAGGAAACCAGGTGCCGATAAAGAGCCGGCCGATATTAACGCCGATTTGCGAGAGACTCGACAGCCA
>CAZXJC010000448.1:0-3947 GCA_964640885.1 uncultured Pirellulaceae bacterium
GAGCCAAAGGGACAGCCGAGATTGAGGTCAAGCTGGATGACGGTGGGCCGACCAGCGATGCCGGAATCTCGTTCGTCACGCATGACTTCACCATTACAGTGCAACCCTTTCCAGAAGTGGTATCGGTCACGCCGGCCCCAGATGCGACCAACGTGCCGACTCAGCTGTACTTAGAACTGGGCTTCAGTCAGGCTATGGACCCGGCTTCAGTACTGGCTTCGAGGTTGCGCATTACCGATGTGGATGGTGGGGATGATAAGGATGACGATCCTACCACGTCCAGTGCCGACTACAGCTTTGACATCCAGATCGGAGCAGCGGAAGAGGACGGACTGATTGATCTGAACTGGAATAGTGATCACACCATTCTCAAACTAACCTCGGCTCACCAGTTGGTGCCAGGTAACACCTACAAGCTGGATCTATTGCCCAATCAGGCGCATAGTGACACCGCGACAGTGATTGACGGCCCGTTACCCTTGATCTTGGGTCCTGGTTCCATCCAGGTTAGTGGAGCCGACCAATTTACTATGCCGTCGGACAGGTTCACTGGCGATACGTCTGTCGGTGAACCTTTCAATTTACTATCTGGGTTCGAATTTACCACATATATAGCAACTGGTCCCAAGGACCAATATCCGGAGGTGCTGTGGGTGACGCCGCGCCCAGGTGCGGTCAACGTGCCGACCCAGTTGTATTTAGAACTGGGCTTTAGCCTACCCATGGATGTGGGTTCGGTGCAGGCTTCGAAGCTGCGTATTACCCAAACAGGCGGAGGCAGCTTCACCATTCCGATCCAGCAGGCAATAAATGAGCAGTGGGTGGATGTGACCTGGAGTGGTACCGGTTCTAGTCAGAACAGCATCCTCAAACTAACGGTAGATCCTAATTACCTGGATGGCGAGAATCTGTTCCAGTTAACGTCCAATACTGAATACAAGCTGCAGATGGTAGACAACAAGGCAGCGGGGACGAATGGCCTACCCTTGATCCTAGGTGGAGAAGTTAATTTACTGTCTGGTTTCACATTTACGACTGGCACCGCGGTTGCGCTTAACTATCCCAAAGTAGAGTTGGTCACTATAGGCCAAAGTCAGAGTGATCCTTTCCAACGAGCGGTAGTGCCAGGTACTCCTACTAGCAGCGTGCCGCGGGTCCCAACACTGGTGATGGACTTCAGCCAGTCCATGGATGAGCAGTCGGTATTGAATTCGACACTGCGCATTACCGACCTGAATGATATTGGTTCCCAGGCTGATGACGTCAGCTTTGACATACAGATTGGGGCGGCAACTGCGGGACCAACCCCTCTGGCAACACTGAATTGGCCTACCACGGCCCCTGACGGAGCCGATATCACACCCTACACCCGCCTTGAACTGACGTTCGGGTCATACCAGAATGGTGAAGCCTTTAAGCTGGAAGCCGGCAATCTATACAAGCTGCAGCTGGTGGACAATCAAGCGGAAGGAGACACCGGCTTACCCTTGCTGTTAGGTGGAACTATCGATGACGGTCCAGATGGGATAGCACAGACAAGCGATGATGTGGTAACGGTAGATCTGCTGAATGGTTTTCAGTTTCAGGTCAACCGTGCGCCCACCATTACCGAGGTGAAAAACTCCGGCTACGCCACTATCGAAAATAACCCATCCTTGGGCTCGGAATTCAGTGAAGCTATGATAGAAGAGATCGATGAAGATGGTTGGACTATACTGAGCGTGACCCTCACTGATCCTGATCCGTCAGTCGACTTGCCTGAGGTAACAGATGTAGATGGGAATCCAGTGCATGCCTTGAAGCTGGAAGTAGTGAGTGATAACTCGACCTTGCTACCGGATGGAGCGGGGGATACTAACATTGACATTATAGGCAATGGCACCAGCAGTTTTCTTCGAACGGTGACCCTCAGCCCGGCGCCGGATCAGCATGGAGAGGCCCTAATCACCTTGACCGTCAGCGATGGGATCGATGAGGATACGCATCGGTTTAAGCTGAAGGTTAATTCGGTCAACGATGAACCCTCCTTTGACATGGGGAGCAATCTGAGTATAGCGGAGGACCCGGTTGGAACTGGGTTTACAACACAGGCAGATGGTACCGAGGTAACCCATGCCGCTTGGGCGACCAACATCAGCGCCGGCACCGTCGGCACTGCGGGGATTACAGGCACCCCGGGCGATGAAAGCGGGCAGGTCTTAACCTTCGCGCTGGGAATTTCTAACCCCGGGCTGTTTGTAGCAGACAGAGAACCAGCCATTTCCTCCACTACGGGGGACTTAACCTATAAGCTAAAGCTGGATGCCTATGGCCAAACCAACGTGACTCTCAGCTTAAGTGATACCGGAGGAACGGACAGAGGGGGCGATGATACGGTCAACGAGGACAATACAGCCAGGACGAGCTTCACCATCACGGTCAGAGCGGACAACGATCCGCCTTCCTTTGTCATGGGGAGCGATCAGCATGTGGCCGATAATGCAGGTTCACAACAGGTTTCTAATTGGGCCACCAACATCCGTCCAGGTCCCATTGGTTCTGAGACTATTTACAACGAAGGTGGAGAAAATGGGCAGACTTTAAATTTCATCCTGAACACTGATAACGATGGTTTGTTTAGTGGGCTGCCAGCCATTGACCCCACGACAGGGCATCTGACCTATAAGCCGGCCCCAGGGAGCAAAGGCACGGCTAACATTACGGTTATCTTGCAAGATGATGGTGAGACTGAAACCCCGACGGGGTCGATAGCGGATCCGAAGCAAGACCCGGCTCCAGGTGCAACCGCTAAAAAATTCACCATTATCGTGGAACCTTTTCCAGAAGTCGTGTCGGTCATCCCGGCCCCAGATGCCAACAATGTACCCACAGGTATCTATTTAGAATTGGGCTTTAGTCAGTCTATGGATACGGATTCAGTCTTGGCGTCGAGGCTGACTATTACCGATGTAACGGGTGGGGATGATGGGGATTATAATCCTTCCACGCAGGATGCTAACTACAGCTTTGACATCCAGATCGGAGCAGCGGAAGAGGACGGACTGATTGGTCTGAACTGGAATAGTGATCGCACCATACTCAAACTAACCTCGACTCACCAGTTGGCACCAGGTAACACCTACAAGCTGGACCTATTGACCAATCGGGCGCATAGTGACACCGGGACAGAGATTGCGGCTAAAGAAAATGTACCCTTGATCTTGGGGCCCGGTCCTGGGCAGACTGCGCCCAAATTTATAGTTCAGGACGGTTCAGGGCGTGAATTTACTATGCCGTCGGCTAGATTTACTTCTGGCGGTGCGCCGGTCAATTTAGGATCTGGTTTCACCTTTACCACTCAAGCGGCCGACAGGACGGACCAATATCCGGAAGTGTTGTGGGTGACGCCGACCCCAGGTGCCACCAACGTGCCGACGGACGTATACTTAGAACTAGGTTTTAGTCAGTCCATGCATGAGGGGTCAGTCTTGGATTCGACACTGCGGATTACCGATGTCACCGGTGGGGATGATGGGGATGATAATCCTTCCACGTCCAATCCCAACTACTACTTTGACATTCAGATCAGAGCCGCCGCCGCCGGGCCAAACCCGCTGATTGATCTGAACTGGCATAGTGATCATACCATTCTCAAGTTGACGTCGTCGGCTCACACCTTAGTGGCCAACAATAAATACAAGCTGCAGATGGTGGTCAAAAAAGCCAAGGCGGCGGGAGCCGATGACGATCAAACAGCCATGGGTTTACCCCTAATTTTAGGGCAACAGGACCCACTAGCCATCGATCTACGCAACGGGTTCACTTTTACGACTGGAACTTCGGCGGGGCTTAACTATCCCAAAGTGTCGTCGGTCACTATAGGCAAAAGCGCTGCTTCAGCCGACCAACGAACGCTAGGCACAGGTACTCTTACCACCAGTGTGCCGAAGACTCCCACACTGGTGATG
>CAZXJC010000449.1:0-2856 GCA_964640885.1 uncultured Pirellulaceae bacterium
TATTAATAATAATAATTTATTAATATCTATTAATTTAAGGGACAACGACCGTTGTGTCTTCGGCTTGCTCTTTACCGCCCTCTGGTGCATCACCCACAACACCGGACTGAATAACACCCGCAGCAGCCACCGAAGAACGTATATTCCATGTATTAAGAGCTGATGGCTCGTGGAAGGCGTATGCGACTGTAAAACGAACGCGTAAAATTGTGTCAAGGGCTTTGGGGTGACCGTTGCTGACGCGAACATTAATGAATAAGTCTACATGACCACCGTCTTTGAGGACCGGCGCGCGCGAGGTCGCGTCTTGGCCGCCGTTGCCGCCGGCGGTGCCGGTGCCGCTGATCACGAGCGCTTGGCTCGGAGAGGAAGCTAAGCCTTGGAGGACGAAGCTGATGGTGTTGCCGGTGCTGCCGACGGCGCAGACGACGGACCAACCGGCGGGCACGGTGGTGACGCCGGTCCCCAAGTTGATTTCGTCGACGAGCTCCTGCTGCGATTTGCCGCCGACGGCCGTGTAGGTGAACACTGCCGCGCCGCCGTCTTGGGCGCTGTGGGAGAGGACAATGGTCTGGCCGTTGCCGATGACGTTCCCGCCGCTGGTGACCGTCTCAAGGTCAGTTATCACAAATGTAAATTGGACGTTTATAATCGTGCGATCGGCGGCAGTGCATGATTCAGCAAGAGCGTCTTCTACTTCGCTCCATCTGCGTGCACACGTGACTTCCATGCAAAGGTCTTGATCGGTTTCCGATGCAAAAGCAAGACCATAAAGCTGGTCTTCAATGCTCATTCTGGAGCAGGCTGTCCAGAAATCTCTCTTAACACATGTATCTTTTTCTAAATATCCCATAACTTCATGTTGAGCATAGAAATTGCGGTTTTGATCATGTGCGTAACTATATGCCCAAGCAACACCGCTTGGGTCATTTTCTCTGCCACCCAACTTGTTAAAGTTGTAGCACTCTTGTGTCTGGATACTGGTCTCGGATTGATCGACGTTTCCTGTGTTCAAGCGCCCGGTGTTCTTGAGGCGCGTTCCCATTTCAACTAAACCTGCGGCGTTTGGCAATGTCACGGCCCAAGGGTCTTGGCAGTCAATACCCCAAACACTTGAGTAAACACTGTCTTTGCTGTCTGGGCATTCATAAGAATTGGCGATCTGAAAGAAATCATCGCCTCTAGAATAAAACAATTGTTTAAACTGTGTTGTGCTGAGTACTTTGTTTGTTGCAACAACAATAAGGTGATGGGCTTTCTCTTCAGATACAGCGCTGTCTAAAGCTGCCGTCAATTCGGCTACATCCGCTTTCGCTACACTTCGGCTGAGTTCCATGTTATAATAAATGCTAATAAATTTTTTTAATTAATATATATTTAATTAAGGGACAACAACTGATGTATCTTCTGGTTGCTCTTTACCGCCCTCTGGTGCATCACCCACAACACCAGACTGAATAACACCTGAAGCAGCGGTAGAAGAACGTGTATTCCAGGTATTACGGACCGATGGAACGTGTTCGTGATAGGCGACATGAAATCTTACGCGCAAGATGGTGTCAAGAGCTTTGGGGTGTCCGTTGGTGACGCGAACATTGATGTATAAGTCAACCCACTGTCCCATCGCAATCTTACGATCGGCGGCAGTGCAAGATTCCGCTAAAGCATCTTCAACCTCGCTCCATCTGCGTGCACAAGTTACTTTCAAGCATAAATCTTGGTCAGTTTCAGAAGCAAAGGCAAGACTGTAAAGTTGATCTTCAATGCTCATTCTGGAGCAGGCGGTCCAGTTATCTCTCTTAACACAGGTGTCTTGTTCCAAGAAGCCCATAACTTCGTGCTGAGCGAAGAACGATCTGGATGGATCATGGGCATAGCCGTAGGCGTGCTGTGTACCCTTTGGATCATTGTGGCGTCCTCCCAATTTATTGAAATTATAAACGCCGTGGGAAGTCATGAGCCCGTTGATGTCGCCCTGGGGTCCGTCTGTCCCAGCGTACCCGGGGTGGGCAGTGTGTTCGCCACCTCCCCCAGTACCGCCACCATGCCACGCGCCGGACGGGTCAATTCCCCAAACACTAGATCTAACGCTGTCGGCGCTGTCTGGGCATTCGTAAACATTGGCGATCTGAAAGAAATCAACGCCTCTAGCATAAAACATTTGTTTGAAATGTGTTGTTGTGAGTGACTGTTTTGTTGCGACTACTACCAGATGATGCTCCGGTTCTTGTTCAACGTTCGCATCTAAGACTGCCGCCAATTCGGCAACGTCGGCTTTAGCTACACTACGCACGGTCGTCATTTATATAATATTGAAATATAATAAATTTCCTAAACATTTACTATAATTCTTTCTAGAAAAGTTTATTTTGTGGCATACATTCCGGAGCATGTTGACGGTAAATCATAAGTTTTTTTTTCGTAATATGGTCCTTTTTGATAATTATCTTGGTTTTGAATATAATTATTGTAGACATAAACCTTGGCGACGGGTTTTTTATAGGCTAAACAAAATGTTGTTTTGGCTTTTGGGGCAGTATATTTTAAATTGCAAATATTTTGTGAATAATTATAGTTTGGTGTTTCGGCGGTATGTGCATCGTAGCCTGTGGTGGAGCAATTTGTAGTATAACTATTGGTAGTATTTGGTGGACATTGGGCTGAATTAGTTACATATTTATTTGATAAATATTTATTATTTTGTGCTATACTTTCGCATGAAATTGCACCAGGTTGATAGTGCTGTTGATAGTATGATTGGGTATATTGAGGTGCTGCTGTGCAAAGGGGTTCATCTTCGTCATCGCTATTGTAATATTCGTTTTCGTCTGTAACAGTTTGGGTATAAGCGGCTTT
>CAZXJC010000450.1:0-7256 GCA_964640885.1 uncultured Pirellulaceae bacterium
CCAGGTCTGCTGGTCCAATCGGCTTGGTTTCCGGTCGTTCGGCGCGAGCATTGGACGCACCTACAACGGTTCCGCCCTGAATCCCGGCTCCGGCCATCGCGATAGCACTACTGGGCCCCCAGTGATCGCGGCCTGCATGAACATTAACACGGGGCGTACGACCAAATTCACCTGTAATAAGCAGCAGCGTCGTTTCCAACATACCCCGTTCTTCCAGGTCCCGTAACATGGTTGACAGGGCACTATCGAGATGTGGTAAGAGGTCATTCTTCAAGACGCTAAAGTTGTTGTAATGGGTGTCCCAATTAGTGTGATCCAAGAGTACGCAACGCACACCCGCTTCCACCAGTCGTCGCGACATGAGGCACGACTGTCCCAGCGAATGCCGTCCGTATTCGTCGCGGAGCTTCTCGGGTTCTTGTTCGATATCAAAAGCGGATTTGGTTGCCTCCGACGTCATTAGTTCAAAGGCTTTTTGCTGGAAGGTACTGAGTGTCTTGGCTGTCTGATTTGCCTGGACTTCCTGCGCTTGTTGAAAACGATCTACCGTTTTCAGCAACTGCTGTCGATTGCCAAGTCGACTGGCGGAAATATTCAAGGGCGGGCCCAAGTCGGGAACTGCAAAATTCGGGGCGTTAGGATCAGCTTCCACGACAAAGGGTGCTGCCGAGGAACCAAGGTAGGAAGCGCCCGCGCTGTTATGCATCTTGGGCAGGCAAACATACGGCGGAACCGAACCACGCGGACCCAGTTGGCGAGCAATCACCGAGCCATGCGCCGGTTTCTGATTATTGGGCTTGAGTCCACCATTAAATCCGGCGGTGGGGAGGTAACCGGTCAGCATGAAATGGTCCGCAGGTCCATGACCCGAATTACTGTGGCCAAAAGATCGAACCAGCGCCAGCTTGTCCATCTCCTTGCTAAGCTTGGGAAGATGTTCACACAACTGGATGCCAGGAACATTCGTAGAAATTGGTTTAAATTCACCGCGGAATTCAGCCGGTGCATCCGGTTTCATGTCCCACGTATCGATCGTCGATAAACCGCCCTGCAAGAAAACACAGATGAAGGAAATATCCTCTACTGGTCGATTGGCCGCCTCCGCTCGTTGCTGCAAAAGTTGCGGCAGGGAAACTCCGAACCCCATGGCACCAGCGGCACCAATCTTGAGCATATCACGACGTCCAATACCATCACAAAAACCATTTCGCCTGGTCATCGAAAGGATCCTTTCGGTTAATCCTCCGGGTTGGCAGTTACCCAAATATTGTACCTAATGATTGAATACAAACTCTATGGAGTTCATCATACTCCAACACAAATCTTCTGCAGCCAATTGTCGATTTGGCTGATTTTTCAGGTAAGTTATTCCATTTTTACGTTCTTCGGCAGTCGGAAAACGACTGTACATCAGCAGGTAAAGCTCTTCCACCAGG
The DNA here is from genome assembly GCA_964640885.1 of uncultured Pirellulaceae bacterium. Classification (GTDB taxonomy): domain Bacteria; phylum Planctomycetota; class Planctomycetia; order Pirellulales; family Pirellulaceae; genus JAZADA01. The sequence continues at coordinate 1,437 of CAZXJC010000450.1, forward strand.
TCGGCCGAGCTCTTCTGTTTGGCCACCAGTCGCGAGATCTGGCCGCCGACATGCGACAGTTTCTCCTGGATCCCAGGTGCATTGAGGATGTGCAGCACCTGGCTCACCGTCGGATCAACAGCTCGTTCACAGGTACAGGCGGTTACTCGCACAGGACGTCCAAACGTTTTCAGGAAGTAATGAGGTACGGCGCTGTCCCAAAGCTGGATAGCCCGACTTCCTTCCGGAATCCCGGCAAACTTTTCCTCTACGCCGGTCACCTGGCAGATAGCATCAAGCAACACTTCGGCATCCATTCGCTTAAAGAGAAACCGAGAATAGTTGTCTTCATCACTACGGTTCGTTTCGTTCACTGTCGTCGCGCGCTGGTAGGCTTGTGAAGCAGTAATGACTTCGATCAAGGCATGCAGATCATAATCATGTTCAATGAGATGCTGGGCCAGGGAATCGAGCAAAGCCGGGTTCGTGGGAGGATTCGTCAGTCGAAAGTCATCGACCGGTTCAACCAGGCCTCGACCCATGAAGTGGGCCCAAATACGATTGGCAACGTTGCGAGCGAACCAGGCGTTCTTGGGACTCGTCATCCAGTCGGCCAGTACCGTGCGGCGATCGCCGACAGGATTTTCGGTCGGCATTTCCGCGGCGAGCGGATGGGCAAAAACTTCCTGGCCCGTACGCGGATGTTTCGTCTGGGGGCTACCATCTGCCAGAATTGACTCGCCGCGAGACGTTTGCTTGAATTTCACTTGTGTGAAAAATGCCTCCATCCCGTAATAATCCTGCTGGCTCCAGCGATCAAAGGGATGATGGTGGCACTGCGCACATTCAATTCTAACACCCAGGAACACCTGTGAGACCGTGCTGGCCCAGTCCTTCGGACTGCCAACTGACTTGTAAAACTGGCCGGCAGGTAATTCGTTGAGAGGACCTTCGGCCGTAACCAGCTCGCGGGCAAACTGATCAAACGGTTTGTTCTTGCGAAAACTGTCATGGATCCAGCTGTAGTAAGAATAGGCATTCTTGGGCCCCAGCTTAAGCCGTTCGACCCGCAACGTATCGGCCCACTTGAGAGCCCAATAGTCAGCGTACTCTGACCGCTGTAAGAGCTGCTTAACCAGGCGACTGCGACGATCCGGATGCTTGTCAGTTAAGAAGGATCTGGCTTCTGAAGCCGTCGGTAATGTCCCAATGATGTCGACAAAAGTTCGTCGCAGGAAATCCCCATCAGAACAGTTGCCCGCAGGAACAATTCCCAGCTGACGCAATTGCCGGTGTACGTGGCGATCAATGAAATTCTTTTCTACAACGGGTGGATAATTAGCAATTGTTTCCGAACGTGGAATGATGGCCTGGAATACTGCCACAGCACCCAGGTAGTTCGCCATTACGGCCACCGTTCCCGGCACTTGACCGATGTTCACATGCCCCCGCTTATCGACGGAGCCCAGTGATTCCTTGTTGACTTGATAGGTTGCCATGGCGGTCACATCTCGACGTGTCCCGTCAGACCAGCGAGCAGTCACCCGGAGCTGCTGGCTCTTGAGCATCGCCAGTTGCCGTGACTGGGGCTCCACTTGAATGCCTACTAACGTAGGGTCTTTTTCATTTCCAAAGGGAGCACCTAACCCAATCCACGTCTTCAAGAGTCGATACTCGGGCCCCTCGGGCGAAATCAAGGTTCCACCACCATGAGGTGTGATTCCACTGGCCTTTCGTAACAGCAAGCTTTTCTCTGGTGCCGCAAAGAACAGCCGGCGACCCCGTGCTTCCATCGTTAATGCCTGGTAATCCGCCTGCGGATCAAAGCCAAAAACGGAAAGCTTGAAACCATTCTGCCCTTCGGCCTTACCGTGGCATCCAGATGCATTGCAACCATACTTGCTAAAAACGGGAATGATTTGGTTTTCAAAATTGAGCGGACCATAGCTGGAGAATCCTGTCACCTCAACCGGGACTTTAAGAACACGTCCGGCAACCGAGATTTGCACGGAAGTTGCACCATCCGCTCGCGATAAGAGCATTCCCTGATCAGAAATGCTTGCCACCTCGTCCGACTCCAAGCGGTACGTAGCAGCATGAGTCAAATCGACCCATTGCCCCTGCTTGGTTTGACCTTGAACCAGCAGCTGCCTCATGGCATCCCGTCCGTTAAGCTGAACATGAACGGGATCAACGTTGATGGTTTGCCACTGCGGCTCTTCTGCCGCGCCGCTACTGGTCACCAGTGCGGACAACAAGCTGCTTACCAGGAAGAATATTGTTAGGTGATTCATGACCAAAACGATCAGCCCATAAACAAAAAACGTTACCCACCTATTATCGCGGATAATAACCCATCAACAAACCCCTATCCGATCACAATTGGTCTTCTTTGATAGCAGTCTGAGACAGCTTTTCACAAATCCCAGGTCAGGAAAGGATCCCTTTGACCACGTGGCCAGCTACATTGGTTAATCGCCGCTGGATCCCGTTGTGATAATAGGTCAGCTGTTCATGTTCGATACCAAACAGATGAAGAATAGTCGCATGAAAATCATTCCATGTCACTGGATCAGTGGCGGCTTTCCAACCAATCTCATCGGTTTCACCATAACTGGTTCCCGACTTTAAGCCGCCGCCGGCCAGCCAACAGGAAAATCCATAACGATTGTGATCTCGACCGGGGCCCACCTGGTTAGCGGCGGACTGAGCAAATGGTGTACGACCAAATTCAGTCGTGAACATGACCAGCGTATCCTTGAGCATATCACGTTGCTTCAAGTCTTTAAGCAATGCTGCGATGGGTTGATCGATGCGGCCAGCTTCCAGTGAATGATTGTCCTTGACGCTTTCATGGGCATCCCAGCTGGCCCGCGGACTGCCGGCAATCGGGCCACCCGAGTAAACTTGCACGAAACGAACACCTCGCTCCAGCAGGCGGCGACCGAGCAAGCAACGGCGACCCATGTCGGCGGTCTTCTTCTGGTCGATACCATACAGCTTCTGGATTGACTCGGGTTCATCATCGTAACGACTGACCTCGGGAATGGATGTCTGCAAACGAGCCGCTAGTTCGTAGCTGCGAATCCGGGACAACAGGTTTTGATCCTGCCCACTTTTCCCAAGGTGCTTGCGATTCAAGTAGTCGATCAACTTTCGCGTGTCACGATCTGCCGCTGGAGTAATCGTCTTCGCCGGAAACAAATCTCGTACCGGCTGATCACCCCCTTGAAACACTACTCCCTGGTGTTGTCCCGGTAAGAAGCCATTTGCCCAGTTAGAAGCACCTCCATTGGGCCCACCACGTTCATCGGGCAACACGACAAAGGAGGGGAGGGCTTCGGATTCACTTCCCAGGCCATAGGACAGCCAGCTACCGAGCGAAGGAAAGCCATTCGCTTGAAAACCACTATTGGACACAAAGAGTGCGGGGGTATGGTTCGCCGAGTCAGAGACCATGGAACGCATCAGGGTCAGCTCATCCGCCATGCTGGCAATATGCGGAAACATTTCTGAAATCCAGAGCCCACTCTCGCCACGTTGCTTGAACTCCCAGTCACTGCCCCGTAGTAGCCCAACCTTGCCGAAGAAAATATCCGGCTTTTCTTTCGCGCCCAGTGTCTTTCCCTGCTTCTTTGTCAGTTCTGGCTTGTAGTCATAAGAATCAACATGACTCATGCCACCCACCAGGCAAATTTGGATCGCTCGTTTGACACGGGGTGGAGGACTAGTGTCTGTCGACGAGGGCGCCGCTGCCGTCAGGACCCCGTCCTTCTGGAGCAGTTCGAGCAGGGCAATACTGCCAAGACCATGCGTACTCCACTCGACAAACTGACGCCGGTTCATCGTTGCTGACATATCTACCACCCTATTGAGCAATCAAGAATTCATTCGTATTAAAGAGAACCCGGGCAAGAGCTGCCAAACCGTGTTCAGCGACCAATTTTTCCGCCAATTTCTGCTCATCAGCGGTTGGAGCTCGACCCAGGCAAAGCTGGAACGATCGTTTTACCTGTTCCTCCACAGCTTTTTCTCCACGCTCCTGCTGGACCCGTTTGGCCAGTTGAGCGGTCATGCGTAAAACAAAAGCGTTGTTGAGCAGGCTTAAGGCTTGCAGCGGTGTCGTTGTCACCGATCGTCGGGGAGCTGCAGCCGAAGGGTCGGGACAATCAAAAACATCCAGCAAGGCCATTCGCCCGCCGCGAGGTGAAAAGCGATAGACCGTCCGACGATTTAATTCCACGCTGTCACTGTCGAACGGCTCGTAATAAGTGGTTCCATTGTTCGGAACAATCTTAACATCCTCAAATCCTGGCCCCCCTTGTTTCAGGTTCAGGACGCCAGCTACCGAGAGCATCGTGTCCCGTACGACCTCAGCTTCCAATCGCTGTGGTGATTTTCTCCAAAGCAAGCGGTTTTCGGCATCGATGTCAGCCGCACGGGAATCAAAAGTACCAGCCTGCCGATAGGTCGTCGACGAGGCAATCAGACGATGGATGGCTTTAAGCTGATAACGGTGATCGACCAGTTGCTGTGAGAGCCAGTCCAGCAACTCGGGGTGGGTTGGTCGGCTGCCGTTGAATCCAAAGTCGCTGGGCGTATCAACGATTCCTGCACCAAAGTGATAATGCCAGACCCGATTGGCAATCACACGCTTGAAGAGCGGGTTGTCGGGATGAGTAATCCACTCCACCAGTTTCAAGCGACGGTCACGATCCGAAGAATCTGCGGCTAATTTCATCTCGAACTTCAGATTTGGAATTGCCTTTACAATCCCGGGTGCCATGACCTTACCGCGGTTCATCACATCACCGCGGTTCAGGAAATAAGTCACATCCGGCTTTCTGGCAATATTGGCATAAATCTTGTAATTGCCTCGCTTGTTGAGATCGGCCAGGAGATCACTAATGCGTTTTTCCTCAGCCCTTAGCTTCTGGTAAGCTTCTTTGTCAGCGGCGTTCATCCGCTTGGCAAGCTCCGCCTCGGAGACGTAATTCTTGCTGTCCCCTGCCGAGGCTGCCACACCCTCCGGAGTCAAGGCAAAATCGTAAAGTTGTGCTTGCAGAATTTTCCCCTTCAGGTGCCTGTTGTTGCCAGCCGGCAAATGTCGCAACCCGAACGTAACCACAGCCGTCTTGTCAAATGACTGCAAGCCGACACTCTTGTAGGGTTTTCCATACAGTTGTCCGTTCCGGTAGCCGGTGATCATGCCATCCTTGGTGTAAACAATCGCCACGTGGACAGGCTGATCCTTGGCTTTCGACTCCTCTGTGCCATGAAAGGAGTCAGTCCGTACAAAGCCGTTGCTACCAGCCATCCAGCGTTTTACTTCACGCTCGCCGTAGACAATCGAATCAAAAACGACACCGTTGGGAGTTTGGATGCTAATGGCTCCACCTCCGCGCTGGTTCAGATCATCCAGTTGAACCCATGCTTCCAGTGTTTTTTCCTGGAGCTTTCGATTCAAGGGTGCGGTGATCACGTAATCATTACCATGGACGACCAGGGCTCCCTTTTCCAGCTTCGCACTTCCCTGGGCTGAACCGTGCATGGTACCAATACTGTCTTTCAAATCGGTCTCAAATTCCCAGCGGGCAATCGGCTGAGGTGGCTTAGGTGCAGGAACTTCACCCGCTTCACGCTGCTTAATAATTTCAGTCCGTACACGTGTGCGGAGAAGATTGAGTTGCTTGTTCACCGCCTGCAGTTGGACTTTAACCTGGTCACTTTCTTTTTTTACTTCCGGTCGTTCGATATCGCGCGTTCCGTGTCGAAAACCAGCAATGGTTGCCGCCATCTGGTAGTATTCCTCTTGGGCAATCGGATCGAACTTGTGGTTAT
>CAZXJC010000451.1:0-9902 GCA_964640885.1 uncultured Pirellulaceae bacterium
CTAACCCGATCGTCGCCTTTCCATTTATTGTGTCTTCGTGCTTGAATTGCATGTCCGCAATCGACAAAAGTTCCTTGCTTCGTAAACTAAGATTCTTATTTTTCATGGCACGCTGAAGCTGACCACTCACAGAATTGTCGACTTCACTTTTCGGTTTACCACAGGAGACCAGTAGTAAGCTAAATACAACAAGCGACCAGCAGTAACGATAGTAGAATCTGGATGACCCCATCAATAAGCCCTTTCGTCCAACACAATACCGTCTTCAAAATACAAATTGAATTTGTTTTAGCCGTGATTCAGTTTCAACCATCAGGGCATCTTCCGCCTCTTCATCTTCAGCTTCATAGGTCACCGAAAAACGCAGGTAGGGACCGGCTTCGTCCCACGGCACCGTCACGATTGAATGCTGGGTGATCAGGTACTGGCTGGCCGATTCACCGGAGTCAAATTCCGGTCCGTCCACAACTCCCTTTGGTGCAGCCGTATAGAGAAAGTAAGAACCACCAGGCATGGAACATTCGAAGCCACAACGAGTCAACATCGCTACCAGCTTTTCCAGTCGCCGGTGATACTTGGCCCGAATACGCTCTGGAATCGTCTCGTCATCCAGCGCCGCTGCTGCTGATTTCTGGATGGCGATAAATTGGCCCGAGTCACTATTGTCTTTAACATCGGAGAAAGCCTGAACAATACGGGCATTACCACAAACCCAGCCAATCCGCCAGCCAATCATGTCATAGCCTTTGGATAGCGAGTGGATCTCTACGCCAACTTCTCTGGCTCCAGGTGTCTGCAGAAAACTCAACGGCTCACCTTCGAAGGTCAGGATAATGTGAGCTGCATCTTGAATTACAACAATCTTATTGGCAGTGGCAAATTCAACCACTTGTTCATAAAACTCAGGCGGCGCATTTTTGCCAGTTGGGCTGTTGGGGTAATTCAACACCAGTAGTTTTGCCTTGGACAGCACATCCGCTGGAATCGAAGCCAGGTCGGGCAGAAAGTCGTTCTCGGCCAGCAACGGCAACTGGTAAACCGCACCACCGTAATAGCGCGTGTGCGTGCCAGCCACCGGATACCCGGGCACTGTCATTAACGTGATGTCACCGGGATTGATAAAACAAGCCGGCAACATCGCCAACGCTGTTTTGGAACCGATGCAATGATTAATCTCTGTGGTAGGATCCAAATCAACATTAAACTGACGCTTCATAAAGCGGGCCGCAGCTTCTTTAAAATCCGCTACACCGTTGTCTGCGTAACCACGATTCTCCGGTTTGTGCACTTCTTCTGCCATCACCGTACGAACCGCCTCGTCCGCCGGGCTGTCATTTTCCCCGATCCCAAAATCCAGTAATTGCTTGTCGGGATGATCCTCAATCGCCTTGCGCTTAGCCCGTTTAATCTTCTCAAACTTATAGATATCGGTACCTTTACCGTAATTTACTCCGCCAATTCGATCTGCAAACAACTCTTGAAAATAAGGATCACTCATGAGGTCTATTCATCCGTTGCACTGGAGGTCGTAAGTCCTGCGTAAACTATCAAATACGCACATTTAGACAGCAATTCAACCTAACGCAAGTGGCGCTTGTCGACAACCAAGCATGACACGAAATCAACGTGCCGAGAAAACGGAGGCGGTTCATCCTCGTGCAGTATCCGGTAGCCGAAAGCAGTCGGCAAGACAAGTAACCGATGGCCCAGGATATCAACTCTAGAAAACCGAGGTTCCCTAGGCAGCCGATGCCGATCCGTCAAAATCACCCAGATATTTTCGGCGAACATCGGGATGGTTCCGGATGTCATCGGGATTACCGTGACATAACACGGTTCCTTCGCTGATCACATAGCAACGATCAACGATCTCCAAAATTTCACGGGCAGCGTGGTCCGTAATCAGGATCGCAATATCCTGATCTCGCAGATCTCGGATTACCCCCTGAATACTCTGGACCGTCACGGGATCAATCCCCGCAAACGGTTCGTCTAACATTAGAATTTCCGGTTCTGAAATCAACGCACGAGCGATTTCCAGCCGTCGACGCTCTCCACCGGATAGCTTTGAAGCTCGAGATTTGCGCAAGTGTAAAATTGAGAATTGTTCTAGTAATTGTTGACAACGCTGTCGTCGGGCCTTGCTTCGCACATTCAACAGTTCCAGCATACTGAGAAGATTCTGCTCTACCGTCAGCTTTCGGAAAACGCTCGACTCCTGGGCCAGGTAACCCATGCCACCATCTCGTGAGCGGCGAAACATCGGCCAGCTAGTCACATTCAACCCGTTAAGTACTACCTGCCCCTGGTCGGCATCAATCAGTCCACAGGTCATACGGAAAGTGGTTGTCTTGCCAGCTCCATTAGGTCCCAGCAGGCCAACGATTTCACCGCGCTCCACCGAAAAATCAACACCGTCCACGACCCGCCGTCGACCAAATGTCTTGACCAAACCTTCGACTTGCAGCACGGGCATTATTATCTCCTCTCCTGGATCAAGCCCCTCACCAGTTCAACAGAGCGATGAGCTCTATTGGGACATTCCAATCAACTCTCCACTCTCTTACTTGATAAGTCGCATCTGTTTAAAGTTCGGAACCGTGGGCATCGTCGCCCATCGCCATGAATGAGGCCAATAAACAAACATAGCCTGGCCAATTAGCAGTCGACGATGGACCGTGTGTTTTAACCCAGTTTCTGTTTCTTCGATAAAACCGTCTTTATTGAGATCCCATTGATCCAACATCCAGTGCATATTCGCTGGCAACTCTTCGGCTGAAACTCGGTTGTCACCCACCAAAATGCCAAACTCACCGACCAGATTTTTCTTGTCCCAGGGTTCGATTTGACTCGTCCAAGAAACCATGGCATGTGCCTCAGGATAAGGCCACATCCGACCATCCGAACTCCCTGGGCTATTGTCTCCGAGGGGCAAAAATTCATCCGGGCCAATGGCAATCCTTTGTTCTTGTGCTTTGTGAGCCGTGTAATAGACGTCTCTCAAGACTCGCAGTCGCTTCACCTGCATTGCCAGGGAACGCGTGCCGATACCGAGCGGTGCATAATCTCCTGGATCGTCTGGTTGTGACTGTTCACTCAGCCAATCTTCCGATTCGTAGGTCGTCGGTCCTTCGAATGAAACCAAACGATTATTGACCCACAAAAGTAATTCGTTGTCGACATTCGAAAATCGTAAACGGTAAGAGCCGGGTCCAGTAATTTTCGTTTTACCAACCGGATTTTCCTCACCCGTACCACTTGAATCGGTGAAAAGACCCTTTTCTCCCGTGAGACGTTTGCGTGACAGGGTCGCTAGCCCACTGGAGACATCGATCGAACAGAGAAAATGTTCACCACCTTCAACCAGATCAAGCAACAGCTGACCGGTACTCCCTTTCACCTCAACCTCATATTCGCCAGCCAGATCACCTACCCACCAACTACCCGATGATCTAGGGGATTCCGGATTATACTCAGCCGCCATTCGGTGGTTGTAAGTCGTTCCGTCGTTGTAGGCGTAATAGTCTTTGATGGATTGTCGATACGGTTCCCGTTTACTTTCATCCGTCGGATTTGAGATGACTTCCCAGTCCGATGCACTCGGGACAAAATGATGGTACCGTAGAAAACAGTCTCCCTTGTTCTTGCCTGAGGTGTGATAGCCTTTTTTATTTGCAATAGTAGTCCAAATACCGTCGCTGAGTTCTCCGGGAGGCGCCCAGACTTGCCAGCGAGAAGGCCAGTCCACGCGTTGCAAATCTTTAGCCACGTAATTTGTATCGTGAACTAATTGGAGCATCGCCAGCAGCTTACGGGGCGGTTTGCGTACAATTCGAAAAGCCGTCTTGTCTGCTTCTTCCGGTGGCACCACATAAATATCACCACCCTTGATCATGATCTGCTCACCTGGCAAACCGACCAGGCGTTTAATGTAATTCTGTTTCGCATTGCCTGGAAACTTAAAGACAATCACCTGCCAGCGCTTTGGCTCAGTGACCGAATAGGTAAACTTATTGACAAGAATACGATCGCCCATAAACGATCGCTGGTTCGGAAACTGCTGCTTATCCAGTCGCATTGGATACCGGCACAACGGACAATTGGTTTCAACTACCTCAACATGCCCACCCTGATTCGGATTTTCATCACTCGCACCAGTTTGATACTGGTAGTCACACTGCGGACAGGTCACATCCATGTGTCGGCCGTGCAGCGTCGGAGCCATAGAACCGGTGGGAATCACAAAAGCTTCCAACAGGAACATACGGAACAAGAAAGCCAGGATGATGGCCATCGCAATCGATTCGGTGTAATCACGAACCACCCCGTAACCGCGCGGTTCATAAACAGGTTTTTGGGGAGTGTTCATAAAAGGCTCTACGTTTGGCTCTAAACAACCAACATCCTCGTCGCAACGCCAACCGATACGCAAAACTGTCTGGGAAAGTTCAGCCCGTCAAATTGGCTGAGAACAGAGTCGCCTGTTTCTGCCCACAGGGAGCAGGGAAAGATGGGAATATAACGAAAAACACCAATCACCGATACTTGAACTCTGGCACTATCGCAACGACCGAACCCTTAAAAACAGGGTCAAGCAGGGCTCGTTTGCTTCTTTTCCCCTTACGTGCTATCGCCTATTTCGTAAGACTTTTCCCAAAATCGCCTCTCGCATGATGCCTTGCCCCCAATGACGAGAATCTTGGGAAACAGGCACATTGTCACCGACCAGTAAATATTCATTCCGGTGCAAGCGATTTTTTGCCTGCCACTTTTTTTCCAAGTGAAACGGTCCAGTCCAATAAATATCTCGATACAGTTGCATTCGGTGAAATTGAACTTCCAAGTGCTGTGCAGCAATCATCAGGGGATGCTCCGCATCGAGTCCTGTAATGGTTGCAGTTTTAGTTGCATCACCAGGAGAAAATGACTGCTGCAACCAGGTACGACCATTGACGACCAAAATTGCCTGTTGATCCACAACGGCAAATTCCAGTTCCAGTGACTTTCGTTTCAAACCATGTACAAATTTTCCACTAACAAGACTATCTGTATTACGGCGCAATTCGAATCGTTCCGTATTAAAATTAAGCCAGACCTCGAAACAATCTCCATCCGAAAACAGGCTGAAGATCAGCAAGCCACGATCTCCTGGCGTTAGCGAACACTTGAATAACAGGTCTCTCACGGGTAACAACTGCCCCCGTGACAAACCATGGTTGTAACAATAGTGATCGAGAACAGGAGAACTAGCCGTGCGCTTCTTCAAGGGAACCTGATTGGCCATACAAGCCCAATGCTGGTAGAGAAGTCGGTCCAGTTCACTTGAAGATCGGGGCTGACTGGTAGAATTCCTGCGATCGGGATCCTCAAACTGGTAACCGGTTGCCAGGCGTTTCCAGCAGCTCCGCGGTCCAACTGGTTTAAAACGGTCCGGGATCTCTTTAGTCAGCCCGGGACGGTAATAGGTATCGAACAGCAAGATAGCCATTTCTCGAAACTGGTCCATCGATTTACGAACCAGAATGCCATCGGCATAAATTTCTCCTTCCCTGATAGCGATCTCTTCACCAGGTAATCCAATCACTCTCTTAACAGCCAGCTGGCGCCGCCGGCTGTCAGACTCCTGGTCAAAACTGTGATGAAAAGCAACGGTATCCCAGCGTTCAAGACGATTGAACCATTTTTCCCAGTGATCGATCCAAACGCGTTCTCCCGGTTGACGTTTATTTCCGTCCAAGCGAGTTTCGCGATAGCCACAATTGGGACAGGTCAGTAATTGCGGATTAGACAGCAAGTCAACTGCGACATGGAGAGGAAACCGGCAATCAAGGCAAGGCTGGTTGAAATGCTCTCCTTTGAGTGAAGGAGCCATCGAGCTACCGTGAACCAGGAAGGGTCGCGTGAGCCCTTCATATCTCCAATGCCGCAACACGGCTACAAAAAGGACTGTCAGCAATATTGCCAGCAGGCTTCCAGATGCTAATTGTCTTGCATTACCCGACCAATTTCGAACGCTCATAGCATCGCACAAACCGTTCTGGAAACCACTAGTGACCTTTGTCTACCACTCTGCTCGTTACTTTTTTTCGCTTCCGGAATCCAAGACCGCCATGAATGCTTTCTGCGGAATATCTACTTGGCCCACAGACTTCATTCGTTTTTTTCCTTCGCGCTGCTTCGCCCACAGTTTTCGTTTCCTACTAATGTCACCACCATAACACTTAGCCGTAACATTTTTTCGGAATGCCGGCACCGTTTCCCGGGCAATTACACGGGAACCAATAGCCGCTTGAACAGCCACTTCAAACATGTGGCGATCAATCTCTGCCTTGAGTTTCTTGACAACAGCGCGACCACGTTGATCAGCGTCGGTGCGATCACAAATCACGCTCAAGGCATCAACCCGGGTTCCATTGACCATGATGTCCATGCGTACCAAGTCTGCTGGAAAATACCCCAGCAGTTCGTAGTCCATAGTGCCATATCCGCGAGTAGCACTCTTGAGCTTGTCGTGCAAATCGTAAATCACCTCCGCCAATGGCAAATCATAAGTCAACATAGCTCGCGTGGGTGACAGGTACTCGGTGATCTTGTAAACACCACGGCGATCCTGGCACAATTTCATTGCCGGTCCAATGCATTCGATCGGCAACACGATATTGACGCGCACGATCGGTTGACGAAATTCCTCGATATCTCCAGCCTCCGGCACTTGTTGTGGACGATGGATTTCCAAGACGTCTCCCGCTTGGGTAACGATTTCATAAGTCACATTCGGTGCGGTTTGCACCAGGTCGACATCCGATTCCTGCTCCAGTCGCTGCTGGACAATCTCCATGTGAAGCAGTCCCAGAAATCCACACCGAAATCCAAATCCTAGCGCATCACTACTTTCTGGCTCGAATTCAAAACTGGGATCATTGATTGCCAGCTTACTCAGAGCATCACGCAATTCTGAGAAATCCTGGCCATCAGAAGGATACAATCCACAATAGACCATCCGCTTTGGTTCCTGGTAGCCTGGCAATGGCTCGACTTCTGCGGTCGACATGGAAGTTACCGTATCGCCGATATGAACTGTTTGCAGTGACTTGATATTACAGATCAGGTAACCAACTTGTCCGGCTTGCAACTGATCACAAGGCTCCTGCTGTGGAACAAACTGCCCCAACTCGACTACTTCATACGTCTTCTCTGCCCGCAAAAACTTGATCTTCTCTCCCCGTTTGACTGTGCCATTAATGAGACGGACGTAGGTAATGGCACCACGATATTCGTCGTAATGAGAATCAAATACCATTGCTTGCAGGGGAGCATCCACATCACCTTCTGGTGCCGGTACCTGATCGATAATCGCATCCAACAACTCATCAATACCAATGCCTGATTTTCCACTGACCATCAGCAACTCGCCTGTGTCGATTCCCAGCGACTGTTCGATTTCCTCCGACACCTCGTCAACTCGAGCATTCTTCAAATCGATCTTGTTGATGGCTGGCACAATTTTTAAGTCATGCTCCATGGCTAAAAACGCGTTCGCTACCGTTTGTGCCTCCACACCTTGAAAGGCATCAACCAGCAACAAAGCCCCTTCGCAACAGATCAATGATCTTGAGACTTCATATTGAAAATCGACGTGTCCCGGTGTATCGATCAGATTTAACTCATAATGCACACCGTCCCGCTCGTACTGCATGCGAACGGTTCTCGCCTTGATCGTGATCCCACGTGCTCGCTCCAACTCCATGTCATCGAGTAATTGATCTTTCATCTGCCGTTTTTGAATCGTACCGGTAGATTCCAACATCCGATCGGCGAGGGTACTTTTCCCATGATCAATATGCGCAACGATACAGAAATTGCGTATCTCGCTCTTCTCTATACCAGTCATCTTCTCAACCAATCAAAATCATTTCGTCACATCAATGGGAGACAACAAGGGTATCCGATAAAACGGCTCTGCGGATATCCTCTTTCCTGTCGGTAACCGCTACGCGGAAAACCGTAGATCTGAGGCGAGCATTATCCTTCCGCTCTTTTGTACATTAGACGAGCGATCCCCGCTGCGCCGATATAGCCTGCTGAACTCCCCAAACCCGCAAAATCAATCGTCGTCCGATCTGCTAAGCCTGGAAAAGTCTGCTTTTGGAACTGGGAACGAAGCCGTTCCAGAAACTCTCTCCCCAGTTCCTCGTCGTTGCCACCGAAAGTCATCGCACCACCCAGAACCACGATCCCTGGATCGATCGTGTGCACTAAACTGACAATTCCTAGGGCCAGGTAGTCGGCTGTTTCCATCACAATACGATGTGACAGGGCATCACCCCTGGTCGCTTCTTCATAAAGAATCAACGTGGTCAATTCCTGTTGCCCTTCGAGTCGCTGATGCAAACTGGAGGACGTATCCGTCTGCAAGGCTTCCTTGGTTCGCTTCACAACCGCCGTCGCACTGGCATAGGCTTCCAAATGTCCTCGCTGGCCACAAGAGCACATTCGCGCTTCCGAACCGCTTTCAATCAGAACATGACCGCATTCAGATCCGTGACTATTTTCACCATCAAGCGACACGTCACCGATAATAATCCCACCACCCACACCAGTGCCCAGCGTCAACAATACCATGCTATTAAACTGTTGGCCTGTTCCGATCCAGAATTCACCGTAAGCTGCGGCCCCCGCATCATTGGCATAGGCAACCGGGCGCTGGCAAGCTTTACTGAGTTCATCTCGAACAGGAAAATGTCGCCAGGCTGGTAAGTTGGGTGGCTCTAGAATCATGCCCGCCGGAATATCCATCGTTCCTGGCGTTCCTAATCCAACTGCCGCTAATTGAGTCGGATCAATCTGCTCCGAGTCCAGCAATTCCTTAATCGTCGCTGCCATGCGATCCATGCCATCCTGTGGTCCGCGTTCCTGGTCAGTAGGAATTCGCCTTGCACTAATCGTGCAGCCCCGATCATCAACTAACCCAATCTTGATACTGGTACCACCCAGATCAACCCCCGCGAACAGCGGTCGCTCCGCATCTTCAGCAGTTACTTGCGGACAATCACTAGCCATCACACAGGTCTCCCGACCTCGACAAGATTACTGTTTTTCATGAAAATCCAACCGTAAATACGCGGATCATCCTGAACTATCCACTATACGACTTGAGCAGGGTTTGAGCAATTGTCGCTCCCTAAGCAAATCCGGGACTACCTGCAAGCCGCGAGGCCAATAGTTCGGTCATTCGGACATTGTCGGGCTGTCTGTCCCTACCTTATAATGAAGTACTGTTATTATCAGCTCCCCAAGTTGACGAATACGAGTAAGCAATTCACAACGGTTAATCCCTTAGAAGGTAACCCGACTGATGCCCAACAGGTCATTCGAATTAGGCTGCTTACCGGTACGATGGTTGAATCATTGCTCTCTAACCATTGTGCTATTGGCACCGGCGTTATTAGCAGTTGCGGCTGAGGATCCTCCACGTGGCAGCAAAGCAAATGTCGGTCAGCTGATTAAGCAACTCGGTGATCCCTCTTTTACGGTACGCGAAAACGCAACTGAGTCCTTGGCTGAACTCGGTATCCGCGCGCAGCAGGAATTGAAACGGGCCCTGCTAAATCCTGACCTGGAAATCCGCATGCGAGCACATCGCATTCTACTCAAGTCGCTGCAATCGGAATTCGCAGCAAAAATCGCGGCCTTTATTTCGGATGTTGATGGTAAAGAACAGCATGATTTACCCGGCTGGAAACAATTTCGCAAAACAATTGGCAGTGACCGAAACACTCGCATGTTGTTTGCAGACATGTTGCGTCAGGAATCTGAAATACTAGAAGCATTTGAAACCGGGAAAAATCTCGAACCAACTCTTTTTAAACGTTTGGCGGAATTGCGACCGGGCAACGCGATTG
>CAZXJC010000452.1:0-3154 GCA_964640885.1 uncultured Pirellulaceae bacterium
TGCTACCAGCAGCGGGAACCAGGTTGCCCTCGATGGAGATGCTGATATCACCCTTAGCTCCTCACTCACGGCAGTGGGCTTGGCCTCGCAAGGAATCATCATTTCCGAGGAGATCATCTCCGCAGACCTGTTGCCATTTGACTTACCCGGTCAGAATGATGAACCAGGTCACAGCCAGATTCGAGACCATATTGGGGATGACGCTGGGGATACCGACCCGGCGATTTCACAGCAAGCCTATAACTTCCGCAGCTTTATCGGTTACATCCCGGATCAGAGCGGGAATCTGCAACCTTCGTATAACACCATTACTGAGGCTCAGAAGGACCGTGCTCGAGAGGCATTCGAGATCTTCTCCCAGGTCGCGGGTGTGCAGTTTTACGAGACTGAGGACCAGGGTTTAATCGTGGCGACCGGTGACTTGCGGGTGGCCGACTCTGAGTCCGGTCCCGGAGGTGTGATCGGTTTTTCAGGGACGGCATTTTTCAACGCTCCTAACCCGGTACAGAATCCCGAGCAGGCGATCGTCATCATGGACAATGCCGAGGATTGGAGTGATGAATACGGTTGGATTGGCGGCACCAATGGTAAGCAGAGCTGGTTTACCACCGCGATGCACGAGATTGGCCATAGTATTGGTCTTGATCATACCAATGAGCTTCCTCGTGGCACGGTGATGGGATCTGACGACTCGCTGAGCGTACTCGGTGATGCAACAGAAGAACTCGTTGACTCTGGTCAACGCCAAGAACCGGTCTTTCCTGGTGACCATGACATCGTTCACGCCCAGTTTATCTATGAGCCGGATGCTCGAGATATCGATCTCTACAGTTTTCAACTGACTGAGTCGGGACGGTTTACTGCAGAAACTATTGCCGAACGTCGGCATGACCACACTGGTCCTGAAGACCTGCTTGACACGGTGATCAGTGTTTACCAGGTGCGTGTTGAACTCGATTCTCTCAGTGGGGAGCCGGTACTCGATAGCAACGGTCAGTTGATTCCCATCTTGGATTCCAACGGAAATGAAATCCGGGATTTGATCTCCCGCAACGACAACTACTTCAGCGAAGATTCCTACGTCGAACTGGATCTGAGACAGGGAAGTTATTACGTCGGTGTCACGGCAGCTGGCAATGATGAATTTGACCCGGCAATCGAGGATACCGGATATTATGGCCGGTCGCAGGGGAGCTACGATCTGCGATTGAATTTCCGGCCGACGGTTGACCAGACGATCACCGATGCTGACAACCCGGTGGATGCGATTAATCCAGAGATTCAGCCTACGCCGTTCGATGGCGACAATGATCACGTTCCTGGTGGTGTCTTCAATCACTGGTTCCGGGTTGCCCCGTCTTCCGGTGAAGAAGATGGCGATGATTCCCGTACGGTTTTCGTCGACAAGTCAGCACCCCACGGTGGGGATGGTACCGAGGCGGCTCCTTTCAATAATCTGATGACGGCTTTGAACGTTGATGTTTCCGGTAACCCTTTGAGTACGCCAAATGCCGATGCGGTTCGAGCTGGTGATATCCTGCGAGTGCTAGGCAACCCCGGAACGGACGGAGATGTTCGAACCGAATTAGATAACCAGGCTTACGAACTAGGATTCAACGAACTGGGCTTTGCCCTCAGCGATGGTTCCAATCTCAAGATTCCGCAGGATGTGACAGTCGTCTTTGATGCAGGCGTGATTGGGAAATTCCGTCGTTCATCCATCACGGTCGGTAGTTTTCTTCCCACGTCAGACCAGGATCGCAGTGCTGGCGCCCTGCAAGTCCAAGGTGCGCCCTACATCGTGGATGCCTTCGGTAATCTGCTTGACCCAATGCAGGACTTTAGTACTGCTGTGCCTCTTCTTAACATTGCCGGTGATGGAACCTCTGACGGAGTTGTTCACTTTACGTCCTACGCGAATGAAACCCTCGGATTAGATACGTTTTCCGGAGTCACCGAACCAGAACCGGGTGACTGGGGTGGGATCTTCATTCGACGTGATCTTGATAACGCAGATTTGTCACGATTCAGTTACGAGGAACAGGGTATTTTCTTGGACTATATCAGCAATGCTGATATCCGTTACGGCGGTGGTGACGTATCGGTGGAAGGAGTTATGCAAACGGTTGAGCCGATTGAAAATCTCGATGGTCGGCCCACGGTTAGCCATAACTGGATCCAAGACAGTCGTGATGCAGCGATCGGTACCAGTCCAAACAGTTTCCTGGCTACTAATTTTCACTCACCCAACTACCAGCAAAACCCGTTTACCTCGGATTATGCACGGATCGGCCCAGACTTCCACGGCAACCAGATTCTCAACAACACGATTAATGGGGCCTTGATTCGGATTACGACCCCAGCCGGTGACGAACTGCAAGAATTCACCGTGACTGGTCGCATCAATGATACAGACCTGGTCTATGTACTTAAAGAAAATATGGTGATTGCTGGTACTCCCGGTGGCCCTTTCCTGGAAACCGTTCAGCCGTCGCTCGACCTGGTAACCGTCACTCCCTTCTTCACTGATTCCGGAACACTCGGACTCGGAGAATACAGTTACCAGTTGGTTTACGTTGATGCTTTCGGCAATGAAGGGGCTCCTTCCAATGTCAGCCGTACGGCCGAGATCGTCTTAAATCCAACGCTTCAAAATAACTCGGCCAAGTTGCAGCAACTGTTGCCAGCGAGCGGCGATTTCGTCGGCCGACGTCTCTATCGAAGCCATGATGGTAGCGCCTTTGAACTGATCGCCGAAATTAACCAAACGGATACGACTTATACCGATGATGGTACTACGATCGGCGGGGAACTTGATCAGACACCCCAGCGACTGCGACCGCGATTTGATGCCAGTATGATCGTCGATCCGAACATCATCCTGAAGGTTGACGGGGCTCGTTTCGAGGCACAGATCGGTTCTTCCTTTATCGCGGAAGGACGCGATGGTTCGGAAGTGATCATCACCTCGGTCTTGGACGACCGTTATGGAATCGGTGGTACTTTCGACACGACTGATGATGGGCCTGGATTTGATCCGACGCAGCCCAATGCACCTCAACCGGGACAGTGGGGCGGCCTCTACTTGGGTCATTCGGCACAGGCCAGTATTGATCATGCCGTGATCGCTTATGGTGGCGGTTTTACCCGGATC
>CAZXJC010000453.1:0-12108 GCA_964640885.1 uncultured Pirellulaceae bacterium
AGGGGAATTCGAGGTGACTGACGGTAAGCGATTAGTGCTGGCCCTTACGGACGATGCTGGAGTCGACCAGTTGCACGCCTGTGGCGGGCAAAGTCGTTGCACGACCTGTCGAGTGGAGATCGTGGATGGTGAACCAGACGAGATCACCGTGGCCGAAAAAAATACGCTGGAGGCCCGGGAGTTGACCGACGTCCGCTTGAGTTGCCAGGTGCTCTGCAACAACGACATGACGGTACGTGTTGTTTCGCGACTGGAGGGGAGCGGTCGGGAAGATGCCGGTGGGCGGCCGAGTGACCAGTTGCAACCTGCACCCGCTGAATGGACAACCAAGTAACCGTGCTAAGCGTTACTCGAACTGTTGCGGGCGTTCACCGACGTGAACCGAGAGGGTAAGTGGTTTTTGCTTGCGGAGGACCACCACGGGGACCTCCGTGTTGGCGTCGGTTTGTCCGATCAGGCGGATGAGGGAAGCCATTCCCTGCACGTCGGTTCCATTCCATTGAATGATCACGTCATAACGTTTCATGCCAGCTTTGATGGCGGGAGATTCGCCGGGGGCGAATTGGGTCACGACGGCACCGCTTCCCATCGGCAGGTTGAGGCGCGTGGTTTCTTCAGCGGTAAGATCGCGCAGGACAACACCGAGCCAGCCCCGGATGACGCGACCACTGGTCCGGAGCCGCTGGTAAACATTGCGTGCCACATTGCTGGGGACAGCAAAACTGATTCCCTGGTAGGTTTCTCCAACGATTGCCGTGTTGATTCCGACCAGGTGTCCTCGTTCGTCAACAAGTGGGCCGCCACTGTTCCCAGGGTTCACGGCTGCGTCGGTCTGCAGGAAATCCTGGTAGTGACTGCCAATCTTGGCTGAACGATGTTTCGCGCTGAGAATGCCAAAGGTAACACTTCGTTCCAGTCCAAAGGGACTGCCAAGTGCCCAAACTAGTGAACCGACTTCAAGGTTTTCGCTGTCGCCCCATTCAATGGGGGTCAGGTTCGTTTCGGCGACTTTCAAGACGGCCAGGTCGGTGAGTGAATCTACGCCAACGACCTGGGCTTCCATGACTCGCCGATCATCAAACTTTACCTGGATGCGATCGGAGCCGAAGATGACGTGGCGATTGGTTAGGATGAAACCATCCGCATCGACTACGACTCCGGACCCTTGGCCCCTGGAGGGGTAAGGGTTGGAACCAAAGAACCTGGATTGCTCATCATCCAGGCCTTCCCGGGAAGTTCCCGAGACGCTGATGTGAACAACACTTGGACCAACTCGTTGAGAGACCATCTGGTAGGCCTGCGAAATCTCTTGCAACGAAGACTGCTTTAATCCCTGGCCAGCCAGGTCGTATTGAGCTCTTTGTTTGCCACGGGTGAGCGCGTATTGAACCTGCTCGATGGCATAGGGAGCCAGATAGGAGAGTGCTAGTAGAAACAGTAGCGGTGAGAGGAAACTGGTCAGGTAAGTCGATTTCGGAGCCCGGATTGGTGTCGGTTCCGGGGTGACTGACGGAGAAACGTACGGTGACCGCGGACGGCGGCCTGAATGAGACCGGTTGGGTAGCTGTGGTTCCTGCCAGTTGAAGTCTTCGTGCATCAGCGCTTCGTTCCTCGGGTACTTGAATCGACACGGGTCGAAAGAAGGTGCCGTCATTATAAACAAAGCGTTGGAAAAGACGCTGCCGTGCGTGGCGAATTTATGAGAAACAGGCTAAAATGAGGACCTGAAATCAGTTAAAACCGTCCGAAACCTTCAGGTTGAGGAAGACTGCTAGGCTTTTCTGTCAGTTTTCAATCGCCATGCAAACGCGCCCTTTGAGATATCCGACATTCCCAGCCCTCGAGATGGCTGACGCAGACGGGCTTTTGATGCTGGGTGGAGAACTCAGTCCGGTCTGGATCCTGGAAGCTTATCGGCAAGGTATTTTTCCCTGGCCACTGGCCCTGGATGGTGTCGATCTGTTGGCCTGGTTTAGCCCTGACCCGCGGGCCATTTTCGAGCTTGATCAGTTGCATATTTCTCGGCGTTTGAAACGCCGCTTGCGTAACGGTGGTTACGAGGTTACGACCAATCGAGCTTTTGATCGCGTGATGGCTAATTGTGCCGCTCCCCGAGAGGATGAGCCAGGGACCTGGATCACACCAGAACTGGCGACGGCCTACCAACAGTTGCATGAGTTAGGTTATGCACAGAGCGTGGAAGTGTGGCATCGCGAGCAACTGGTGGGAGGTCGTTACGGAGTTTCCATCGGCGGTTTTTTTAGTGGTGAATCAATGTTTCACCGACACCGGGATGCCTCGAAAATTGCGATTTGCCATCTGGTTCGTCATTTAGATCAGCAGGGATTCACGTTGTTCGATATCCAACAAAGCTCGTTGCATTGTTCAATGATGGGAGCGACTGAGATTGGTCGCGATGACTATTTGCAACGTTTGCGTAAGGCCACCGCGCAGGATGTGTCTTTTGGTGATATGAATTGCGAAGCGAGTGAAGTGTTTTCCAGGGAGGAATCCCTGACAGGTTAGAATTGGTAGCAGGGTGTCTTAAGGATCGGTGCGACGATAAGACTCAGCAACAGGTAGAGACGATGGACGAGAATCCGACGACCTCATCAGAGCTTAGCCCAGACGAATTCGAGCGTTATGCCCGCCAACTGGGGCCCGGTGTTCTCTCGCCGGAAGGACAAACGCGTCTCAAGCAGTCCACGGCGCTGGTGACACGGGTTGGAGGCATGGGAGGGCCCGCTGCCCTGATGCTAGCCATGGCCGGGGTAGGGCGCGTGATCATCGCTCACGGAGGTGAGATGATTTCCCCTGACTTGAATCGACAGGTACTGGGCTCCGAGTCGGTGCTTGGTCATCCGAGGGCAGAGCCTTTTGCGGAATACTTACGAACGATGAATCGCTTCATCGAGGTAGAGGCGATCGGCCATGAACCTGAGGCAGAAGAACTGGATGAACTGGCTGCCAGGAGCGATATTTTTGTTTCCTGTCCACCCACTTTCGAAGAGCGATTGCGGCTGAATCGAGCAGCAGTGAAGGCGACTATTCCGCTAGTGGATGCGGCACAGTGGGGGATGACCGGTACCTTGATCGTCGTCGAACCGGGGAAATCTGCTTGCTTGCAATGCGTTTACCCGGAAGCCCCGCCATTTGAGGAATTGTTCCCGGTAGTAGGAGCAATCTCGGCTGCCACCGGGTCGCTGGCAGCCCTGGAGGCGATTAAAATACTCTCTGGCACGGGAGAGCCGCTGTCAGGAAAGATGTTGACTTACGATGGGTTTCAAGGTCGGGTAACGACGTTGGGACTAACACGCCGCGATGACTGCCCCTGTTGTCATTAAGCGGAGCGTTCCATAACCAGTTTTGAAAGCAAGGGTTCATGAAAATACGTGTCGTGTTGACCGGTCGCAGTTACCACACCGCCGCCTCGCTGCCGGCGGAACTCGAGTTAGGCGAGGGAGCCTCTTTGGACGATGCGCTTAACCAGATTAATGTAGCCCTGACAGAAGAGGCAACGTTGCCAGACAGTTGCCTGATTGCGATCGGAGGCCAGCACGTGGGGACCGTTGCCAGTCACCCTGATGTTGCATTGCAGGATGGCCAGGAGTTGGTTTTGATTGCCCCAGTGGCTGGTGGCTAAGAAGTCTCGGCCGCCGACGAAGCGGTCACGAGTTGTCCGGCTTCCAGGACAATTGAGCGGGCAGCAAAAGCGGCAGCCTGTTCATCGTGAGTGACCAGTAGGATCGTGCCACCCTGCTCGTGAAACTGTTGCATTAGTTGCAGGACCGTTGCCGAGTTGTCAGGGTCGAGGTTGCCGGTCGGTTCGTCTGCCAGGAGCAGGCCTGGTTGCGGTAACAGTGCCCGGGCCATGGCAACTCGCTGGCGTTCTCCGGCACTGAGTTGCGACGGGCGATGCCAAAGCCGGTCTTGTAGCGAGAACTGTTCAAGCAGTTCAGTAGCTTTCTGTTGATCCTCTTCTTGATGGCTTGGACGTGCGGCGACCAGCACATTGTCCATGACCGTCAGGTAGGGAAGCAGGTGAAACATCTGGAACACGAAACCAACGTGCGAGGCACGAAAGTTTGCCCGGGCCGCGGGACTCATTCCGGAAACTTCCTGGTCCAGCACCGTGACGGTACCGGAGGTCGGCAGGGCCAAGCCACCGATCATGGAGAGCAAGGTTGACTTGCCGCAGCCGCTGGCTCCTCGGACGGCTACGAAATCTCCCTGGTCGATCTGTAGAGTCAAATTGTCCAGGGCTCGGACGGTCTGCTCCGAGCGTTGGAAGTGCTTGCTGACGTTAGTTAATTGAATCATGAAAGCAACCGGTAGTCGCGGTAATGGTTAGCTGCGTCGCATTACAAACAGGGTAATACCAAAGAGTAGTACAATTCCGACCAGCACTCCGGTTGCGACAGTCTTGGCAAGTTTCGCTGGGCTAGGGCCAGTTTCCTGATCCTGCCGAGGAGATGTTGAAGCCTCTGGTGTTGTTGCACTGGCTACCGCATCGTTTGTCGGGAGCGCTGCTAGTTGAAAGCCCTGTTTCTCGAAGATGGCCAGGCCTTCGGTTGGTGAAGCAACGTATTTGGCAAATTTGTTTGCTTCTTTCGTGGCCGTGGATGAACTTAAGACGGCAATTTCAATCGAGGCTTCACCGGCATCCAACTCGGGGCAACTAATGATTTTTAAATCCGGATCGGTGCTGGCCATCATGTCCCAGACAATACCGGCTGTCACGCGACCTTGCTTGACAACATCCATTACGTCGTCGGCCGAAGCTTCCTGTAGGCCATTGTCACTGACGTGAGCCAGCAGTGGTTCCCATTGCCCGGAAGCGGTTAGCAGGCTTTTCGTGACGCGTCCGAGTGTGCCCGCTTCCGGGTCCCCGATCGCCACGTTGACCTGCGGATCCAAAAGATCCTTGATCCCGGTAATGCTGGTGTTGTCCTGGGCGACAACGATAACCGGTTTGCGACTGGCCAGTGGAATCGAAGCGTCGGCCAGGCCCTTGGCGGTAGCCGACTTGAAATGGCTATTATCGGCAGCCAGGTAAAGGTCACCGGTTTTGGCGACTTCGATCTGTGCCAGCAGGTCTCCGGACGTTCCATAATTTACTTCGATAGAGACGCCATTTTGCTTTTCGTACTGGTGGACAATTTCTCCCAGCGGATGACGCAGAGCGTCGGCACAAAAGATTCGTAAATCAGCTGTGCTGGCCGCTGTCTGGGAGACATTCGTGTTGGCACCAATAATCAATTCCGGGAAGAACTCTTCACCACCAAGCTGGGTTTCATTTCCCTCCTCAGCTCCGAACAGTTCGGCAACCTTAGCAGCCATCGCTTCCCAGTCAGAGCGAACTAGCAGGTCAACGCCCGGATTCTGTTCCTTGACGGTACAAGAGCAGGCACCTGTCACAAACTCAACACATTGCAGCAGGTTGTCTCGTGTGATTCCCTTGCCAACGTAGGGGGGCAGTGCTCGAGCCCGACCGTAGACGGCGAAGACCATCGGTTCCGTGAGATCTTTTAAATCGCTCTCGACGGCCAGCAGGCTTTGGATCAGCCAGGCTTCCTTGGGGTCCTGGCGATTAACCGTGAGCAGTCCCAGGGTATGGGCAGGCTTGGCAGGTGTTGGTTCTGCAGTCGCATCTTTCTCGGCCGGTTCATCGGGGACCTGGTAGAGTTCTACTTTTCCTTGATTGACCGCTTCCACCAGGCCACGGAGTTCCTTTTCGGCGTTCTTGGTGGCAACCGGATCCTGGCCACTAAGGAGGACCATGACCGCAGCCTTTCCCTGTGCCAGTTGGGCCAACAGCTGGCGTCGCTGGGAGCTGTCGATGAAGCTAGTCAATTGTTCGGCAGAGAGCGTTCCCACTGAGACGACACCGCCTTGGGGATTGGTGACCAGGTAGCCTGGTGAGAGCTCTTTTTGGTGTTTTGTCCAGAGCTGCTTGATGTCAGGCAGAACCTGTTTCAACTCAGGGTCTTTTGAGAGGTCTACCGGTATCAGGGTAGCGTTGAGAATCGGTTGATCCGGTTGCAGTTTAACCAGTTGCTTAATCTTAGTGTGGAAGGCCTCGGTTTCACTGCTGAGCGGCTCGTTGTGGAAATAATAGATTTCATAGGGCGCAGGATTCCAACGGTACATGGCATAACGATAAACCGGGGTCTCACAGGCTTGCAGGATGACCAGGCCGCAAACGGTCAGGGCTAGGGCGATGGTACTGGGCAGTAGCAAGCGACGTTGTGATCGAATGGACATGTTCGTTGTGACCTGCGTGAGAGGAAAACCATTTAAAGATTACGTATCAGAATATCATAACGGGAGCTTGTTGCACAATTGAAATCAGTTGGACGGTTCTTCGTCACTGACACTGACAATTTGCATGATGTCTCCCTGTTCGATGGTGTCGACAATATCCTGTCCTTCAAGAACCTTGCCGAACACGCTGTGTTTACCGTCCAGGTGAGGAGTCGGGACATGGGTAATGAAAAACTGGCTTCCATTGGTGTTAGGTCCCGCGTTAGCCATCGAGAGGATGCCGGGACTGTCGTGCCGGAGGGCTTCGTGAAACTCGTCCTCAAACTGGTATCCGGGATCGCCGGTACCGGTTCCCTGAGGGCAGCCGGTTTGAATCATGAAGTCGGGGATGACACGGTGGAAGGTCAGCTCATTGTAAAAACCCTTGTTGACGAGCTCTTCAAAATTCGCGACGGTCTTGGGGACCTTGTCGTCGTGCAATTGGAGTCGGATATTTCCTCGGTTGGTTTGAATCAGGGCAATTTTCATGGTGGTCTTGGTGTCCTCGAAAGAGCTAAGAAAACGATTGGGTTAGTGACTAGATTATACGTCCTGTGACTGGCCGGGTCTTGAGGGTGTGACGGGATGTTTGCTTAGGATGTCTCTGCGGTTGTGCCCGGTTGCGGAGCGTCGTTGGCAGCTTGATCGGAGAGCGTGGCGACCTTGCCTTTTTCGATGCGAAAGAGGCAATCGGCCAGGCGGTTTGCTTCGCTCATGCTGTGGGTAATATGCAATACGGTTACACCCGTGTGCTGCTGTATCGTACGAAGTAGCCCGCAGATTTGATCGTGGGTTGCTTCATCCAGGGCGCTGAGCGGTTCATCCAGCAGCAGGGTGGTTGGTTGGAAAGAGAGTGCGCGGCCGAGGGCAACGCGTTGCCGTTCGCCACCACTTAGTTTTACTGGGCTCCGTTCGAGCAGGTCGGTGATTTCAAGCAGATCGGCTAACTCCTGCACGCGTCGCGTGATTTCTGTTTTGGCGACCTTGCGGATCGTTAAGGCAAAGCTGAGATGCTCTTGAACGGACATGGTGTCAAAAAGCGCCCCGTCTTGCGGGACATAGCCGAGATTTCGTTGGGAAGGTTTCAGGTGAGTCACGTCGGTTTTGCCAAGGATGATCTGGCCACCGGTGACTGTCGATAAACCGGCAATCGCTTCCAGGACGGTAGTCTTTCCGCTGCCGGTTCGTCCCATCAAGACGCCATATTTCCCGCTGGGGATCGTGAAGTTGATTTCCGAGAGTTGGAAATCACCTGCGGTGATCGACAGATCGTTAAGTTGGATCACGACAGGCCTTCCTTATATGGTTGAACCGCGGGTTCCCCAGATCCGGGCGACGATCAGTACCAGGACCGCGCCGGTGACCATGATCAGGGAGACGGCTACGGCCGCTCCCAGGTCGCCGACGTTCATTTCGAGGAATACGGTTGTGGAAAGAACTTCGGTCTTGTTGCGAGTTGCGCCGGCAAAAATGAGCAGGGGGCCGAATTCTCCCAGGGCTCGTGCCCAGGCGAGTGTGGCAGCGGTCAAAATGCCGCGCGAGGATTCCGGTAACACGATGCGGCTAAAGGCTTGAAAGCGACTGCAGCCCAGGGTGAGTGCTACATGTTCGCGGCGCACGTCAATTTGATCAAAGGTGGCCCGCATGGTGCGGACGGCAAACGCACAGGCGACCATGAATTGGGCCAGGATGACAGCCGGCACCTCGTAGACGACCCATTCGCGCAGCGCGACGGGCAGGAATTGAAAGGCGATCAACAGGCTTAGTCCGACCACTAGCGGTGGTAAGACGATAGGAATATCGAGAATGGCATCCAGCAGGCTATGTCCAAAAAAACGGTAACGGGACATCAGGTAGCCAATCGGGATGGCGACCCATAAGGAGAGGAAGGCGGTAATCGTACAGGAGATCAGGCTCAGTCGGATCGAATACTGGATTTCCGGCTTGGCCAGCGCCTTAGTAAAGGGGCTGTGAATGACTCGTGAGAGGAAAGGGAACCGGCTTTCCCAGGCGCTAGGTACGTGTCCACCCCAGACAAATCGCACCCCCGTGATGGCACCTCCTGGTGGCAGATCAACGATCAGGCGACTGACGCCATCGGCACGCTCGTCTGACCACTGGAGTTTCTGCAGTTGCACGGTTGCCGGGTTGGCGGCGAGTTCCTTGCGAGTCGTTTCCTGTTGGGAACTGTTGATGGTGGTTGCGACGACATCGCTTTGGCCACGGATGTTGAGGCAACGCAATTCGGTCACTTGTACGGGCTGACGCCAGGAAAAGATGTATCGAACAGCCTGCTCCAGTTCGGGAGCGTTTGCCTTCTTGGGTACGGAAGCGACCAGGACGTTCTTGTTGAGCATTGCGAATTGCTCTTCTTGCGAGAGTTGAGGGTTTTTCGCTTGTTGCTTGCCGTCTTCAAGTAAATGTTGTTGAAAGGTGTTCAGTAGCACCGGTTGATGCTGTTTGTCGTCGCAACGAACACTCAAGCCGTATCGGTCAAACTGGTTTGTTAAGAGAGTTCCGGTAGAGATGGCACGGTCTGCGTCATCACGGTTAAAATCCAGGTCCACGGACTGAGATTGATCAGCAGAAAAGATATAGGCCAAGTCGGCCAGTAAGATTCCTACGATCAGGATGACATAGATACCGCCGATTAACCCCAGGCAGAGAAAGAATGGCATGTCGCTGCGGGTGGGCAACTTAGCTGGTTGTTGAGAAACGTCTGACACCGTGTGCAGCACCCCTATTTTTCATCGCCAGTTGGTCCTGGTGCACTTGAAGACTGGTCTAATCGCCAATTGAAGCCAGCCTTTTCAAATTGGTCGCGAGAACGAGCGATGGTGTCGAACAACCGTCGGCTGAGAGCCTTGTGCTGTGAAGAGCGGGCGGTGCTGTAGGGTTGGATCGCCTTGGCCAGGTCAGATTCAATGTCAAGGACGTGGAGTTTGTCGCGCTCGGCAAGGGTGTCACTGCGATAAGCCAGCACAGCATCTGCGGCACCGGTTGTAATGTTGGGTATCAGTAGTGCTGAGGAAGTGGTTTCTGTCTTTACGTTCCCTTTTTCTCCGAGGGTTTTGTAGACCTTGGCGTCTTCTAGCAGCCTCCTACTAAGGATTCCGATTGTGCATTGTTTAGGGTGCCCGAGGGCTACCCGGACTCCGTCCTTGGTTAGATCGCTGAGCGTAGCGATCTGCTTGGGATTACCCTTTTGTACGACCAGCACGATGTCCGTGTCGGAGACATGGATTCCCTTTTCAAACAATTCCTGAACAGCTTTAAGGTAGTAGACGTCACACGCCATATAGCTGTCAGGAAACCCTTTGCCTTGGTTTTTGACCATGCTGCGCATCTGTGATGTTAAGATTCCACAGCCATTGTAGACGGTATTAACAGTGACACCTTCTCGCTGCTCGAAGCTCTTGATAATGGGCTCCAGGGCACCACTGTTTACCGAACCGGCAAAGAAGGTTAGCTCCGGATGTTCTTCCCAGATGTCGCCCTCGGCGATGCGAAAGCCCTTCTTGCCAAATGTTTGCAGACCCCGATCACGAGCGGCAACATAACGAGCGAACTTGAGGGCAGCGGTTGGATGCTTAGAGTTCTTGAGTACACATAGTTCAATAGACGCATCTCCCGCATCAAGGGGCGGGCAGGCGATTTGCTTTAAATCCGGGAATTGACCCGCGGTGGCATCCCAGAAGACACCCGCATGGACTGAACCGAGTCGTACGTCGGTTGCAACTTCGTTGACCGTCGGCTTGTAAACACCGTTCTCAGTGACGTTTTTGTTTAGCGCTTCCCAGTGGCCGGACTTCGTCAACAGCTTGCGTGTTTTTTTGCCGATTGCCGCGGCGTCAGGATTTCCCAAAGCAACACGATGTTCGGGTTTCAGTAAGTCGTCGACGCTCTCAATGGTTTCGTTGTCTTTGTGAACGACGATTACCGGTTTCATGCGAGCCAGGCTAAGCGATTCGACTGCCAGTCCTTTTTGACGGGCTAAAGCAATGTAGCTGCTATCGGCAGCCAGGTAGAGATCTCCCGCCTTGCTCACTTCAATTTGAGCCAGCAAGGTGTTGGAGCCCTGGAATTGGGCGCTGATTTTGATTCCATACTCTTGCTGGTATTTCGTAATGATCTCTTGCATCGGATACCGCATGCCAGCCGCACAGTGGAGGACCAGTTCGTCGGCCTTTTGGGTCCCCGTTTGTTTGCTCGATAGCATCAGAAACAACAGGCTGACGACCAGTACCGAGGCAATAAAAAACCAAAAAACAGGATTGCCACCACCACGACGATGATGTCTACGGGAAGCAAGTGTTGAGGCAGTTGCACGTGCGAAAGACGTTATGTTCATTAGATTTCTGTCAGGTCGGCAGAGAGTTTGTTTAGGTTTTTAGTTGAACCAGTAAAATTACCACCTCGCAGTGACGTTGTCGATGTGATGGCGTTCTTCGTGGGGGTTATTGTTTTTGCTTAGAAGGCGTCGGTTTGTGGATGCGGGGCTATATTGTTAGAAGAGGGCTGTATGCCCGCAACAGCCTTGAGAATGGGCCTTAAAGAACACTACCCCCCCCATGAAGAGGGTTTCACGTATCAATCGTTCCCTACTTGTTCTTGCATTTTATGGGGCGACAAACGATAATTCTGAGCAGTATACGGTTTCAGCGCGAAGGATTTTGCGCTATGAGGATACACGACGTACAGGGAGAAAACATGCGACGCTCAATTCCTGCCGCGGCCCTTCTGATGGCTGCTTCTTTGCTTTCCGCCACTACGATGATATTTGCAGCCGATGCAGCCAAGGCGCCCGAGGCGCCCGGGCTCGGCGATCCAGGGCAACTCAAATCAATTGCAATCCAGACTGGTCGTCTGCAGGATGGGAAAATTCTCATCTCTGGCCGTGATGGTGTTCAGCAGTTAGTAGTCGAGGGGAGTTACGATAGCGGACAGACTCGTGACCTCAGTCGGGAAGTAACTTATACGATAACACCGACCGGAATTATTTCAGTCGACGAGAGCGGATATGTTTCCCCGATTAAAGAGGGGGCGGTCACAGTCCAAGCACGGACTAAGACTGGTCAGGATGCAACTGTGGCGATTGAAGTCACGAACATTACTGTCGACCTGCCGGTGAATTTTCCCAACCAGGTGGTTCCGATCTTTACGAAGTTTGGCTGCAACAGTGGTGGCTGCCACGGTAAGTCCGGCGGGCAGAATGGTTTCAGATTGGCATTGTTAGGTTTTGAACCTCCCGAGGATTACGAGTACCTGGTTAAGGAAGGGCGCGGGCGACGACTGTTTCCGGCAGCCCCCGAACGCAGCTTGCTGCTGATGAAGGCTAGTGCCAGTAGTCCCCATGGTGGCGGCCATCGAATTGCTGTGGATTCGCCAGCATATCGCCTGATTTATCGCTGGATTGAGCAGGGAATGCCCTATGGAAATCCAGATGATCCGACGGTTGCCCGCATTGAGGTCTTTCCTAAAGAGCGTTTGATGGGAAGAGACGCCAAGCAGCAAGTTATTGTTGTTGCGCATTATACGGACGGCTCGACTAAGGACGTGACCCGTACGACTCAATTTGACTCAAACGATACAGAAATGGCAGAGGTCGATGTGACCGGTTTGGTTACTACGGCTAAGCTGACTGGTAGTGTTGCCGTGATGGCACGTTACATGGGGCAAGTGGGAGTTTTTCGAGCCACGATTCCTCTCGGAATTGAAGTGACGAAACTGCCAGCAGAGCGTAATCTGGTTGACAAGCAGGTCTTCGCCAAGCTCAAAGCGCTGGGCATGCCCAGTTCGGAAGTT
>CAZXJC010000454.1:0-5747 GCA_964640885.1 uncultured Pirellulaceae bacterium
ATACTCCCCTTTGAATCCCGTCAGTTCTTCGCCCGTACGAACATTCCAAACCTTGAGGCTCTTGCCGTCACCGCCGGAGATTACTTTTTTACCGTCGGGGCTAATGGCTACGCTCCGGACTCGCTGGGAATGTCCAGTCGCGGTCCAAATCAGCTTGCCGTTCGACAGGTCCCAGAGGCGAACCGTCTTGTCCTCACCGGTCGAGACCAGGCGGCTATCATCAGGGGTAAAGGCAACACTAAGAACTGGACCTTCGTGGCCGCTGAGCAGTAGTTGCCGACGACCCGTCTGGCTGCTAGAGATTCTAATTGTCCTGTCCCGACTTCCCGAGGCAATGCGTTTGCCGTCAGCGCTAAAAGCGATCGCAAAAACGTTGCCCTGGTGCCCTGTGAGAGAACTCTGCAACTGGCCGGTCTGCGAATCCCATAGCTTGATCGTCGAATCACCTGTCGTGGCAATACGTTTCCCGTCCGGACTAAAGGCAACGCTCTCCACGCGCGACTGGTGGCCTTCGAGTGAAAAGAGCTCTTCTGTCGT
Source organism: uncultured Pirellulaceae bacterium (assembly GCA_964640885.1). Classification (GTDB taxonomy): domain Bacteria; phylum Planctomycetota; class Planctomycetia; order Pirellulales; family Pirellulaceae; genus JAZADA01. The sequence continues at coordinate 538 of CAZXJC010000454.1, forward strand.
CTGGCTGTCGTATACTTTTGCAGTCCTGTCATCGCCGCCAGCCACAAAACGTTTCCCATCAGGGGAAAAGGCAATACTGCGAAGATAGCCGTCGGCGACTAGTAATGTATGTGCTTCTGGATCGGTCTGAGCATCCCAGGTTTTCAGCGACCCTGTTCCGGGCTGTAGTCCGTTGCCTGCCGAGACGACCCATGACGCATCCGGGCTAAAGCGGGCGTCTCGCACAGGGCGACTATGCCCCTTGAGCGTAAACAGCTGCCGACCGCTGGCTACATCCCAGATTTTAACGGTCCGATCAGCACTCGACGAGACTGCCCGCCTGCCATCGGCGCTGCAACTGATCGAGTGAACCGGTCCTGCATGGCCATCAAAAGTGCGCAGCTCACTGCCACTGGCAAGATCCCAGTGTCGAATTTTCCCGTCGGCACCAGCTGAGAGCAACCCGCTCCCATCGGCCACGAAAGCAACCGAGTATACGATACCACGGTGACCACTAAGGGTTCGGGACAAGTTACCTGTCCGAGCATCCCAGACCTTCACCGAGCCATCGGAACCGCCCGACGCAAGCGTCTTGCCGTCAGAAGTCATAGCTACCGAATGCACGAGGCCAGCATGTCCAGTAAGTGATTGCAACTCCTTCCCAGATTCAGCATCCCATAGCTTCAGGGTACTACCTCCACCGGAAAGAACCTGTTTTCCGTCCGGGCTAAAGGTAACACTCATGACATAGCCTTGGTGGCCGAGCAATCGGTGCAATTGTTTGCCCGTGGCGGCGTTCCATATTATTACGCTCGTATCCATGCTTGCCGAGGCAAGTCGATCACCAGCGGAGTTAAAGGCAACGCTAAAAACGGGATAATCATGGCCTGTGAGTGTGAGGAGTTCCCGGCCGGCGGAAGCATCCCAGAGCTTCACGCTCTTGTCCGCACTGGCTGAAGCAAACTGTTTTCCATCACTGCTAACAGCCACGGCATGAACATCTCCTAGATGGCCTTGAAAACTTGCCAGCCCTGCCTGGCAAAGCCCATTCCAGTAATGCCATTCGAATCCCTGCAAGTCCGTTTCATCTTCATGCCGTTTTAGCAGTTGCTGCAGGTGCAAAATATTCCCGTCTCCCCAGTCCTCCTGGGCTAGTCGCATATCGGAAATGTAGGCTTGCCGCGCTGATACCTGCTGCGCTCGGCGGGCCTCGGCAGCATTACGGGTTGCTTTCGCTTCGTTTTCTTCTGCCAGCAGTCGCTGCTTCGATTCTCCGTCCCTTGCCTGATCGGCCTGACTGCGCAAGTTCGCCTGGTGCAACGCGACCAGCGGACCGGCAATGCTAAGGGTCATCAGCAGCACCACGGCCAGGGCCCACATGCCGGCCAGAGCTGGCTTCCGTTTACACCACCGCCAACTGCGCTCCAAGCTTCCCACCGGCCGGGCCTTGATCGGCTTGCCTTCCATAAAGCAAACCAGTTCCTCGGACAGTGCTGCTGCAGTGGCATATCGTTTCGACTGATCCTTTTGCAGACACTTGAGGGCAATCGTCTCTAAGTCACGAGGAATGGTACCATTGAGCAAGCGTGGCGGCACCGGTTCCTGTGAACGAACTAGCAAGATCGTATCGACAGCGTTTTCGGCTCGAAACGGGGGACGCCCGGTCACCAGTTCATAGAGAATCGCGCCCAGCGAATAAACGTCACTTGTCGCCCCCACAGCGGCAAGGTTCACGCCTGCCTGTTCCGGAGGCATGTAGGAAGGCGTTCCCAGCACCTGTCCGGTGCCAGTCAGTTCCGAGCCACCTTCGATCTGCTTGGCGAGTCCAAAATCAGTCACCCAAGGTTGACCAGATTGGTCTAACAAGATGTTCTGCGGCTTGAGATCACGGTGCAGGATGCCAGCCTGGTGGGCATACTCAATGGCCCCGGCTACCTGGTTAACCAGTTCGACAGCTTCCTTGGCTGGTAAGGGGCCCCTGGCGACTCGCTGCGCTAAGCTTTCTCCCTCGATGAAATCCATCGAGAAGTAGTGCTGCCCCTCCAATTCACCCACCTCGTGAATAGCAACAATGTGGGCATGCTGCAACTTGGCTGCTGCTTCCGCCTCAACATGGAAGCGACGTACTTCGCGTTCGTCAGCCAGTTGTCCGGAAAGAATCATTTTCAGTGCAACCGTTCGGTCCAGGCTAACTTGCTGGGCCTTGTAGACGACTCCCATGCCACCGCGGGCGATCTCTTCGAGCAATTCATAATCACCAAAACGGCCGGTGAGGGCCGGTGCCCTGGTCTTCGGCTGAGCCAGGATCGCCTGGCCATAATGGGGTACCGTTTCACTCGAAACACTCCCTCCACCAGGCACTCGTGTTTGCAGATCTGCATCTAGTTCAGTCAAGCGGTCCGGCAAGATGGCCTCGTGGCCTGGAAACCGCTGGAAGTATTGATCATGAGTAGGCTGATCTCCCCACAACTGACGAACCTGGTATTCAGCCAGTACGAGGTCCAGCGAAACGGAGCCTGGAGATCCAAGTTCCGGGAATTGCTGCAGGTAGTCTTCCAGGAACCAGTGCTGAACGCTCGATCCGCCAGGCGTTTGCTGGTGACTCATCTGGATACCCCCAGCAGGCTGTTCCCGAAAACCTCGCCAACGAAACTGCAAGTCGATTTTGATTAGTTCTTGCAGCAGTTGAGTCCGCCGGTCAGCGTCCCACGTGGCTTGCTCTTCTGCACCATTGGTCAAGTAGTCGGCAATTCCTGGTACCGATCCTGTCTGCCAAGCCTGCTGAAATTGCGATAACACCAGCGCCAACTGATCAGTTCCGGTAGCTGGCTGCCCGCTTTCGTTTGGCTGCTGATTCATCGAAAGACCTTCACTGGCCTGTGGATTGGTTTACTTTATCGCCGATTTTATCTGAAAATGGAGCGATTATGCAGTTTAGCCGATACTCATCGCATTGGCGAACCAGTTGGACTATTCTCCCTCTCTATGCCGATAGGTAGGGATAGAGATACACCCGATGAATAGACTGCAAAAAACATCAATAACCATACTGATACTAGCACTTGCTGCGCCACTCTCCGCGCAAGCTCAGTTTGGTACTAGCCTTCCCGGAGTGGTCGCGTCTGGGGATCCTATTACGCTCGCCTCCTTGGACGAAATTTCCCTACATGATCGGCTCAAGGATTTGAAGCCCGTTCGTCGCAATATCGACTTCGGAGCTCAATTCCGGATGCGTTATAACCATGAGAACAACCACCGGAATTCGTCCGCTGTCACGAACAGTCGAGGGCTTACTGGTGCCGATGATGACTTCCTGCTGTATCGCACGCGTCTCTGGATGGACGCCACGCTCAACCGGCGGGTGCATTTCTACTTTGAAATTCTCGACGCCGAAAGCACACTGGAAACGTTGGCACCTCGGGGCAATGAGGTTGATCGCTTCGATATTCACCAGGCTTACACTGACCTGACGGTGAACGACAAGTTGCAAGTGCGAGTGGGCCGATGGTCGCTCGACATTGGGTCCACCCGAATGGTCGGAATGGGTGAATGGGGTAATACGAGGCGAGCCTTTGATGGACTGCAAGCCTCCCTGGCCGGTGATCACTTTGATTTCGACGCCTACTATCTGCAACCGTTATTGATGCAACCGCATGCTTTCAATCGGACCAATCACGATGTCAGCATCTACGGGATTAACTCCCAACAACATGTCGACGAAGCAACAACGCTTGAGTATTATTGGCTGGCCTTGGAAAGTATCGGAGCCCGTTATGATACACTCGGCGTTTACTGGAAAGGCGAACGGGGAAACTTGCTCTACGAACTGGAAGGGGCGTTCCAGGTCGACACGAATTTTGATGATACAGAACACGAGGCTGGGTTCGGTACCATCGGGCTAGGCACCGACCTGCAAGGGCGCCTGGCTGGCCAGTTGTGGGTCTATTTCGATTGGGCTTCGGGCAGTAATTCCACCGGCAACGGATTTCATCATTACCAGCCCCGCGCCCATCGCTTCCTTGGTCACATGGACCTGTTCGGGCGTCGCAACATAAATGACCTGAATGTGCGTTGGATACACGAGCCGACCGATCGGCTAAAATTCCTGGTTTGGTATCACTACTTCAGCCTCGTCAACATTAACGATGTCCCTTACAACACTAACATGACTCCCTTTGCGGGACTTGGACCCGGCAGTTCTGGAAGCAGCAGCTTGGGGAGTGAGCTAGATTTACAGGTAACGATTTCACCAACCGACCGACTAAGCTTCCTGATCGCGTACTCGCATTTCTTCGCCGGCGACTACTATCGGACCACGGCAGGAGTGCCGACATCGGCTGACGCCGACTTCTTCTACACGCAGATGATCTTGGAATTCTAGCAACCGGGATTTCGCTAGCAAGCCAAGTGATCACCTGGCTACGGTTCAGCAGCCAGGCCTCCGCAGAGCTTATTTCCTGCAAACCGCTAGCAGCCCCTTGTAATGCCTTTGTGCCTCGCTATATTGCGGGACCCCAGTGGACTGGGGACTCGGAACCAACAAGCAGAGATTAGCGGAGGAGCAAGAGGATGCGACGAATCAAGAGTTACGGTTTAGCTGTTTGCCTGGTATTTGGCGCGGCGATGGGAATCGTCCGCGCGGAAGAGGAGACAGCTGCAGACATCAAGCCGACGCCAGAGACGCTACGGTCGCTGGAGAAGCAAATCAACGTTGCTCGCGAGAATTCCGGCCTGCAAAAACTGGTCGTAGTTGCCGAGTTATCCAAAAAAGCTCAGCAGCATGCTAACTGGATGAAGGAAAACGGGCTCGTTCATAGCAGCATGGGTTATCCGGAAATCATCGCCCGTGGCCAGAAAACTCCCGAGGGAGCGGTCAATGCGTGGCTTGGCTCACGGGGCCATCGTGGCATTATGCTAGGCGGTTACACACGCTATGGTGTCGGCTGCATCGTGCTGGATGACCGGGACTACTGGATTGCCATTTTTGAATAACTGCTCGGGGCAGGTTCTTTACAGGTCAACTTCGACCGCCTGCCGCTGGCTGGTACGGAACAGGCTGGCTGACCGAAAGCGAAAGGTCCAGGCAAAAAGCAGTTCGGGGACGCTGGCAATCCGCGTATTATACCGCTCCACGGAATCGTTGTAGCTGGCCCGCGCAAAGGCAATTTCATTCTCGAGGGTCGTCAGACGGTTTTGCAGATCGACTGCCAGCTGGTCCGCTTGCAGGTCTG
>CAZXJC010000455.1:0-3077 GCA_964640885.1 uncultured Pirellulaceae bacterium
GGATCTACCCACCAATTCCTTTTCCAGTAATCCAAAATCAATCAGCTCTTCAATTAGCTTATTTACAGTGGGTCTTTGTAATTTACATTTATCTGCGAGAACTTGCTGTGAAATGGAAATAGTCCAACCTGACAAAAGTACCTGATCAGCCTTACGCTGTTTCAATCTCAAGTTACGAAATCTATCAATAGCCAATATCAACTTGATATGAGATCCCTTAAGCTCACCAAAGACCTCAGAATCAATCAATTGATAAGGTATCGCACTGAAAAGGAATGGGATCTGGTTATCAGGGGAAAGTGAAACTGGGGTGGATGTAGCTACATCTTGGATCTGAACAGTAGACATTAAAAAATCTCCTAATCAAAAAATGGTTGATTGGAGACTCATAATCCATTATAATAACGATTGTCGATGTCGTTACTATAAGAGATTATAAGTCTCGTTCAGCCCCTACTCATGTGGGGGCTTTTTATTGTCCACCCATTCTATACCATCCCACCAACTAGATCAAGAACTTTCTCTGTAAACTGTAGATCACTTCGGAGGAAGAATTTTACTCCATCCCTTTTCTCTCCTACTATATTCACGAGGAGACAATGGTGCCATACCATACTTTTCCCGTTCTTTGTTTACATTGTCCAATCTCTCATCAAAATGTACATAATCTGGATCATCTGGAATACTGTTTACACAAACAAATGTTGACAATACAATAAAGATGAACAAACCGATACAACCTAATGTCCATTGTCTTTCGGTCTTTTTTACAGCTTCTTGTTGAGCCTCTAAATCCGCAACAATTTTCTGTTGGGCTTCAACCTGAGCTGCAACCTGAATAGCTTGGGCCTCGGCGATTTTACCTGTTGGGTCATCACAACCACATTTCGGACAACTTTTAGCACTAGAACTACATGGATTCTGACAATCTCGACATGGTGTTAACTGATTAGATCCATCATTCATAAATGTTTTTCGTCCTCTCGTAAGTTTTGTTTAATAACTTCAAGACACTAATTTTCTAGTATAGTGCCACACCCCACAAGTGTGTTCTAGGCATCGGATACTTCTTCCTGTACCTCACCATCAATTACCCCTGAATCGTTGCCCTGCAATAATTCCTGTTCGTCTTCAATCATCCCCTCCTTGATAATCTCCGTGTTTTTTCGAATCCCAATAAGATTATCCGCTATTGAACAAACAACCAAAAGGAACGCACAACCACACACGCCTCCAAAAAACGAGACAATACTAAGAATAAGATTATTGGAAACCCATTCATATGAGATCTCATTCACATTCTCAAGAAAAACACCCAAATACAGTATGCAAACCAACACACCACCAACCAAATTTAACCACGCAACAACTCGAAGAAATACAATAACACTTTCGCCTGACTGGCTCCTTTTAGTCTCTTCTATTACCCTACCTCTCCCCCCACACTCTGGACACCTTGAATATAAATCGGATACATCAACATCAGCTAAATACTCATAATCACATTGTTTACATTTAAAAGGAAAAGAAGCCATATACCCTCCACATACTTTTTTTCTTTCTTATCTTCAAAACACCCTTGAGGTGTTCAAGTTTGATTCGAATATACCGATATAATATATAGTATTAGAATTCTCAATAACAGTCAATCGTACACTTACCTCTGCCGCTTTTGGATGTGACCATCAGGAAAATTACCGATATAGAGCGTTCTTTCACTGCTAAATTTATCTATCACCAATGACTCATCCTTAACAGAGTATTTGAAGGATGAATGGTTTTCGCCAGGTATCAACTCATCTATGGGAAATTCATGCAAGGGATCTGATCTTCCACTATTTTCGATCTTCCATTTGTAGTCTGCGTAGATACCAGACAAGCTGAAGCCGACATACGTCAGGACTTTAGTCAGTTTCCTACCATCACCAAAACCGCGTATTTTGGACTTGTAATACTTGGTTAATTTGACCAGTTTTTTACCGTCCAATTCCGCAGGATCAAGAAACTGGAATGACATCGCCTCACTTCCTTCCTTCGATCGAACCAGACCGACACTCACCCATACATCGCCTTCAGTTTTTAAACTCTCGAGCAATTCCGAGCTGAATTTGACGACGCGTCGAATATTACCTTTGATGTCTTTGGATTGTGCTGTAATTTGGATATTCAAATCTTTGAGGGGTTCTTCCTCCATAGGATCATAGAGCTTTTCAAATTCCATCATTATTCCAGTGCATTATATTTTCATTATTTTCTATGATATTTCATGATAGGAGCAATGTAAATCTAAAATAGTGTGTAGGGTTTAAGGGGTAGGACATTAGATTCAATTTAATTCATTATTAACAACTACAGGTAGCGTGACGAACGAAGTGAGTCACGCATCCCGAAGGGATGTAGTTGATATTCCATTACACGCTTCTCAAAGATGACAATGAAGTCAATTTTGACATTAGTCCACCTGTTCCTTGAGTTGCTATTGTCAATAACCCGACAGCACCCACCTTTGCATTCTGCTTGAAAACCCAATCCAACTTCTTGGACATATTCCTTTCTCTTTGTCCACTGCGACCAAATTTAATTATGTCGTTCATGAGTTTAATTGCAATCCCTTTACTTACGACAAAGCTGGATTTCTTACCTTCTTGAATATCAGATACAGCTTGATTGAACTCATCAGAATCAATCAAGTCATTTTCACCAACGAATAAGATCCACTCTAGGAAAAATGATTCATTGTCTTGATGTGCAAAAGCTTTGAAAGATTTCATTTTTCCAATCCCCCGCTAAGCTTCTTTATTCTCCTGTATTGATCCAAAAGCCTATCTCCATCCTTCAAGTAATACCTGAACGCATCTTCTGTAATTTCATAAATATGCTTACCTTCGATTCTTGCCATGTCATAAATGTCATCCTTCAACTTCGGGTTCATTCTTGCTTGGAAAGGCACTCTGCCAATTGGTTCGACCATCGACCATCTAGTTGGTTGCTGTGTCATTTTGTGTCTCCTTTTATTGAATGTTCACTTCTATTTATGACCATAAAATTTTGAAGGAGATTCGCTAACACGCAAAAAA
>CAZXJC010000456.1:0-3606 GCA_964640885.1 uncultured Pirellulaceae bacterium
ACAACCAATGGCTCGCGGCATCGTTACGCTCTTACCTACGACATTGCGCATAACCCCGCAGCACCTCGAGAACCTAGAGAATGGCTACGCACCACCCTCCTGCCACAGGTCACAGCCGCCTTGGCCGAGAAGGATATCCAGACGTTCTTTTACGGAAATTTCGACAAAGATCGTACGCGTTGGACCACCTTCGGGCACGAGCCACGTTACAGCAGCGAATACATGGGACTTCGAGGCCGTCTCGCTATTCTCTCCGAAGCTTATAGCTACATTTCCTATCGGCAGCGGATCGCCGCACACCAGGCTTTTATCCTTGAAACGCTGACTGTCCTCGCCGACCATCGAGCAACGGTACCAGGGTTACTTAAGCGTGCCGTTGCCGAGTCGCCTGAAACGCAATCCATCCAGGCTAAAAACACTTCGTACCCAAACAAGGTCACCTTCCGGGGTTACGTTCCTGTCGACAAAGGTCTGCCTGCAAAGGAGGCGGCCCCTAAGGACTACTTGGTCGATCACTACGCTAACTTTCAATCCACCCTGAAAATAAAACGTCCCTACGCCTACCTGTTGTCCGCTGAGTATGGCCGCACGGCTCAGCGGTTGCTCTGGCATGGCATCCAGTTGCATCAATTAACGGCAGCACAAGAATTAAACATTGAACAATACAACGTGACGAAAGTCACCAAGGCAAATTCAACTTTCCAGGGCCACCGCACGACTACACTAGAAGTCACTCCGCAACAGTCGCGCCAGAAAGTCCCTGCGGGAAGCTACTTGGTTTATACCGATCAACCGCTGGCGGCACTTTTGACCTACCTCCTCGAGCCACATTCCGAGGACGGACTAACCACTTGGAACTTTTTTGATCGGGCTATTCAAACAGGCCAGCCTCACCCACTGTGGCGAGTCCAATCGCCTGTCAAGTTGACAGCGACCGAGATTACGCAAGTCAAGCCTGCTTCACGACTCACGCTTGATCAAATTTATGGGCCTCGCGGCCGCGTCCCATTTGGAGGAAGCTTCCCACTCTCGCTGCGCTGGCTACCGAAAACAGAGCAATACGTATTCCGGGCTGGGGGCGGACTTTACCATGTCGACGCAGAGTCAGGATCCAGGAAACCGGTTGCCGAACTCGACAAGTCACCAGCACAACAGCAACTCGTAAAACTCGCTGGAATCTCAGCCAAGGAGGCTGCCAAACTCTCGAAGCAGGGGCAATTAACACCCAACGAGAACGCGACGCTCTACCACCACCAAAACGATCTGTTTCTATACGAGCACGAAACCCAACAGTTGCGTCGCCTTACCGGCGACAAGCAGGCCAAGAAGCTTATTAGCTTCAGCGCTGACGGCAAGCATGTTGCTTTCGTCCGGAACTACAACCTTGTCGTCGTTCCAACGACCGGCGGTGCCGAAACCACGGTTACCAACGACGGGAAAGCCGACCTCCTCAACGGCTATCTCGACTGGGTTTACCAGGAGGAACTCTACGGGCGGGGAAATTTCCGCGGCTTCTGGTGGAACCCGGATTCACAAGCCATCGCCTTTTTGCGGCTCGATGAAACCGGGGTCGCCAAATATACAATTGCCGATCACTTGGCCTATCGCGAGAAAAGCGAAGCTACCTATTACCCCAAGGCTGGCGACCCGATACCAAAGGCTGGGCTGTCCATTTACAAACTTGGAGCCGCGGAGCCGCAGCATGTTGACCTGGGGAGCTACGGGACGGAGTTTCTTATCTCTCACGTCAACTGGGCACCCAATGGGCAACATCTTTATTTCCAGGTTCAAAATCGCGAGCAGACTTGGCTGGACCTTTGCGCTGTGCAGGTTGGGCAGACTCAGCCGAAGCGTCTCTTTCGTGAGGTAACTGGCGCTTGGGTGTCATCACCTGGTGCCCCCCACTTCCTGTCAGACGGCAGCTTTTTATGGTTAAGTGAGGCAACCGGCTATCGACATATTTACCACATCTTCCGTAACGGAAAACGAAGGCGAACAGTAACCCAAGGTGCCTGGGAAGTACAGAAAATATTGGGCATCGATCGAGACCAGGGCTGGCTCTATTTCCTCGCCAACAAAGAGACCGGCTCAGAGGCACACGCGTACCGCATTTCTCTATCGGGTGGCCCTGTAACCCGGCTGACAAAACACGCGGGGAATCACGCGGTCCGGTTCAACGACAGTTTCAGTCACTACATTGACTACGTCAGTGGAATCCACCGCCCCATATCAGTCTCGCTTCACCGGGCGGACGGGACGCAACTGCGGAAGCTGGCCCCAAACCTGGTCGACCACCTGCAATACTATGCTCTACAAGAACCCCAATTCGTCAGTTTTAAGGCCCGGGATGGGCATCGCCTGAGTGGTGTCCTGATCAAACCACCAGACTTCGACCCCGAGAAGCGGTATCCGGTTCTCTGCCATGTCTACGGCGGCCCGCAGGCACCGGTGGTTCGCAACCGCTGGGGCGGCAGCACCTACCTTTGGCATCAGTACCTGGCTCAAAAGGGATACGTCATCTGGATCTCGGACAACCGCGCAGCTACACACCAGGGGGCCCGCGGCGCCTGGACAATTCATCTCGAAATGGGCCGTCGGGAACTGCAAGACCTGGAAGATGGCATCAATTGGCTTGCCAAGAATCCCTGGATCAATCGCGAACGTGTCGGGATTTGGGGATGGAGCTACGGCGGCTACCTCGTCAGCTACGCCCTCACCCACTCAAAACTTTTTAAGGCTGGCATCGCGGGAGCACCCGTCACTGACTGGCGGAATTATGATGCCATCTACACGGAACGCTACATGGGGCTCCCAAAGGAAAACCCCGAAGGCTACAAAAAAGCGTCCCCGGTCCACGCGGCTGCCAACCTGCATGGCCAGCTCCTCTTAATTCACGGCGCACTCGACGACAACGTGCATTTATCCAACACCCTGCAGTTTTCCAATGCCCTCCAAAAATCCGGAAAACAATTCGAGCTAATGATCTATCCGAACAACAGACACGGCATCACGCGCCCCGGCCAATCTCGTCATTTACGTGATCTAATGACGCAGTTTATCCTCAAGAATCTCTAACGCCTGCACGGAAATAGCGGTCGACTTTATTAACAAGTATACTCAAGACTCAACGACATACCTTCTCCGGAAAAGCCCACTCCAATGATGATCTCTCCTGCACGTTACCTGCTGCCGGCGCTTATCGCTCTTGCTTTGCCACTCGCCAGCCACACCCTCGGTCAGGACGAACCGCCGCTCAAGCAACCGCCCCAAACAACCGAACAGGCGGCTGATCAAAACAAGGCGGGCCTGGAGCTCTTCAAACGCGACGTTCACCAAATACTTGTCGGTCGATGCATTCGCTGTCACGGTGGGAAGACAACTGAGGGCGAACTAGACCTGACTAAGCGGTCCAGCCTCCTCAAGGGCGGCAGCAGTGGGCCGGCTGTCGTGCCCGGAAAACACCGTCAAAGCCGCCTCTACCAGCTTGTCACGCGCACCGACGACCAACGCATGCCCCAGGAGGGTACAAGCTTAAGCAAGGCGAACATCGCAGTGCTGGCCAAATGGATTGATCTCGGGGCGCCCTACAGCAGCAGCCTCACTCCT
>CAZXJC010000457.1:0-3711 GCA_964640885.1 uncultured Pirellulaceae bacterium
CAGATGCCATTTAATCCTGATCGGCGACAATTCCTAAGAAATGCCTCGGGCGGTTTTGCCATGACGGCATTTGCCGGCATGTGCGAAAACCTGCAGGCCCAACCGTCGGATCCCCTCGCATCTCGGCCGGCACATTTTGCCCCCGCAGCCGACTGCGTAATTTTCATCTACTCGACCGGTGGCGTCTCCCACATTGATACGTTCGATTACAAACCTCAACTGGTAAAGGATCATGGCAAGTCGATCGTGGCCTCGCGATGGCTCAACAAGTCGGGTGAGTTTACCCGCTACCTGATCAAGCCGCGGTGGAACTTCCAGCAATATGGCAAGAATGGAATCTGGGTGAGCGATCTCTTTCCCCATATCGGCGGTGTGATCGACGACATCTGCGTACTCAACGCCATGCACTGTGACAGTGACGGTCATGACAAAGGGACGCTGGCCGCACATACCGGATCGGCACAGTTTGCCCGGCCCAGCGTTGGTTCGTGGGTCAGCTATGGCCTGGTCACAGAGAACCAAAACCTTCCCTCCTTCATGGTGCTGGCACCTGCTGCTCCCTATGCGGGTGCCCAGACCTGGGGCAGCTGCTTCTTGCCAGGATGTCACCAGGGTACCCATGTCATTCCGGGGAAAGACCCGATTGCTAACGTCGCCCCCAGGGTTACCTCCCGCCAACAGCAGGAAATGGAACTGGGGCTCTTGAGCCGCCTCAACCGCAGTCACCAGCAGGACCGCTCCGCCGACCTGGCCATCAATGCCCGGATACGGTCTTTCGAAACTGCCTTCGGGATGCAGCAGGCAGCGCCGGAAGCATTTAGTCTCTCTGGTGAGACCGAGAAGACGCTTCAGATGTACGGCCTAGAACGGACCGTCTCTGCGCCTGGCGGAAACTGGTTTGGCTGGCAATGCCTGATGGCAAGACGATTAGCCGAGCGTGGCGTGCGCTTAATTGAGTTGATCGATGTCGGTTCCAACAGCAACTGGGATTCGCATGGAAACATGGGAGACCATGCTCGGCTGGCAAAGAATATCGACAAGCCGATTGCGGGACTCATCCAGGATTTAAAACAGCGTGGTATGCTCGAACGAACCCTGCTGGTCTGGACCTCGGAGTTCGGGCGCACGCCGTATAACTCAACTGCAAATCACGCTGGGCGCGAGCACCACAACTTATGTTTCACTTCTTGGTTGGCCGGTGGTGGAGTGCAGGGGGGGATGGTCTACGGCAAATCGGATGAGTACGGCATCATGGCTGCCGAAGACTCAGCGCACACGCACGATCTGCATGCAACGCTCCTGCACCAGGTCGGCCTGGATCATGAACGGTTAACCTACCGTCATGCGGGTCGCGATTTCCGCCTAACCGATGTCCGTGGAGAAGTCCTTCACGACATTCTCCAGTCTTAGCGGTTGACCAGAGGATTACATGTTGATCTCAAATCCCTTGCGGTTTTCCCGCGACAGGAACGAGTTCGCCTCGCCATCGCCCCCGATTTCACGCTTGGCCGGATCCCACTTGAGCTCGCGATCCAGTCGCATCGCAATGTTCGAAAGGTGACAAATTTCCAGCATTCGGTTATGAGTCCAAACATCGGAAATCGGCTGCTTGCGAGATCGCATGCCGTCAATAAAATTGGCCGTGTGATTCGCAGCAACCGGTCCACCGTAAACTTTTTCGATGGCACCACCGGGAAGCGGATTCTTCTTCAAATCGTCGACTGGCTTGCCAACGATTTTACCACGGTTTACGAAGAAGCGACCCTTCGTCCCCTCGAACAAGATGCCGTTATCACCCTCGTTGGTAATGAGCATCTCAATGTCGTTGGGCATGTCGGCCTGAATGTTGAACTTCGTGGCAATATTGTACTGATCGTCAACCTGCGGATGTCCGTCCTTGTAAGGTACCGCCAATTCATAATTCAACGGCTTAATCTTGCTCGGACCCGTCTCGCTGGCACCGATTGCCCAGCAGGCAATATCAACGTGATGGGCACCCCAGTCGGTCAACTTACCACCGGAGTACTCGTGCCAGTTACGGAAAGCGTAATGGCAAATGCTATAGAGAGGTACGCCGCCGCCGTATCCTTAGCGCATCTCGGGTAGGGCACGGTAGGCGACTTTCGGTGCTGGGCCGAGCCAGAAATCCCAATCGAGCTCGGTCGGTACCGGGACGGTGGGGATCTTCGGCGAGGGACCAAAGCCGCCAATTCCACAGGTTACTTTTTTGACCGTACCGATACGGCCAGCATGAACCAGTGCCACTGCCTGCAAAAAGCGTTGTCCTGATTCTGTTCGCTGCATCGTACCGACTTGGAAGCCGCGCCCCGTCTTCTTGACAATCTTTTCGATCAACTTCCCCTCAGCGATCGTCAGTGTGAGTGGTTTTTCGCAGTAGACGTCTTTGCCAGCCAGCATCGCCTCGACGGCGACCTTGGTGTGCCAGTGGTCAGGCGTGGCAATCATGACAGCGTCAATATCTTTGCGATCGAGGACCTTGCGATAATCCTTGTAGGTATCCGGTGCTTTCTTCTGCTTTTTACGTAGCTTCTCTGCGGTGGCTCCCAGCACATTAGCATCCACATCGGCCAGCGCTGCAAAATCAGCAAACCGGGTCGACTTATTCGTAATCGCCCAGCCCTGGTTGCGAAGCCCGATGGTGGCAAATACGGGACGTTCGCTGGCGGACTGGTAAGCACTCGCCTGATTACTCGAAGAAAGCAGGAAACCAGCGGAACCGGCAGCCATTGTTCCGACAAATTGGCGTCGTGTGGTTTGATGGGAAGCTGTCATAATTTAGAATCCTCTCGCGTTGTCGGTCATTCAATAGGTCGTTAGATAATAGCTAGTCACGTGTTCAAAACACATAGAAAGGCACGGCTTAAGTGTACGTTCTCAGGGAGCAAAAATCTATTACCGGTTGCCGTTATCTGAAGCCAAGTAGTTCAAACTAGCCTGCAACACCCGGGATAACCGGCAAGCTCTTTCAAACCGACCCAACGCCTTTGGGACATTCATGATAACCTACACACGTCCTGCTTAATGTTTTACCTAGCAGCACTCCAACTCCAAGAAGACCAGGAAAAATAAATGGCCCATAAACCAGCAGCCCTTTCGGCCAAGCTACTTACCATTGCCTTCATCCTGGCACTCGCCGGTTCGGAACTGAAGGCTGCCGATCGCCCGAACATTATCCTGATCTTCATTGACGACCTGGGCTGGAAGGACATTGGCTGCTATGGCAATGATTTCATCGATACGCCGCACATCGACCGGTTGGCACGCGATGGGATGCGATTTACTGATTTCTACGCGGCCGGCGCCGTTTGCTCGCCCACACGCTGCGCCGTGCAGTCGGGTCAAAACCAGGCTCGCATTGGAATCACGGCACACATCCCCGGTCACTGGCGACCATTCGAACGGGTCATCACCCCGCTAACCACCATGGCCCTGCCACTCGACACGGTCACCGTTGCCGAGTCATTAAAGACGGCGGGATATCGTACCGGCTACATTGGCAAATGGCATCTTGGCAATGGGCGAGAGTTCCAGCCGGATCGCCAGGGCTACGATTTCTCGGCTGTGATTAATGGGCCCCATCTGCCTGGCAGGGACCGCGCGTGTAGC
The DNA here is from genome assembly GCA_964640885.1 of uncultured Pirellulaceae bacterium. Taxonomy (GTDB): domain Bacteria; phylum Planctomycetota; class Planctomycetia; order Pirellulales; family Pirellulaceae; genus JAZADA01. Next base: position 3,628 of record CAZXJC010000457.1, read on the forward strand.
CCCGACATTCAGAAACCCAAGGCTGGTCAATACCGGACCGATTTTGAAGCAGATCTTTCCATCAAGTTCGTCAAGGAGAAAAGC
>CAZXJC010000458.1:0-2805 GCA_964640885.1 uncultured Pirellulaceae bacterium
AGTATTTTTCGTTGGGGAGGAGATGAATTTACAATCCTTTCGGCGGGAAACAAAAAATCAGTTCAACAATCCGCAGAAAAAATCCAACAGGCTATTACTGAATTGACGGCCACTTATCGTCAACAACCAATTCAGATCACCGTTAGCATCGGACTCGCACAACAACTGCCCGGTGAGGCTGGCAGCGAACTTCTGAGGAGAGCCGATCAGGCCTTATATCAGGCTAAAAGTGACGGGCGCAACCAAATCTGTTGGAGTGATAGCACTTTATAAGCAAGTCTAAAAAGGCTGAAAACAAAGTACTACTTAAAAAAACAGATCGACCTATTTTCCTCTGCAAAACGATCTTGACCCACTAGCGAGAATCCCATATTCTCCCGCCTCACTTGAACGGAAGAGTGTTTCTAAACAAACACCTTTCCACTTCAAGAGGTTGCCAGGAGTTGTTTGTCAGTGAGTTGTGATGCTCGCTCCCGTCAAACAAACCTGCCCAGGATACTGGCACGGAGGTTAGTGACTGGAAAGGATATCCTGTAACAACTTGAACCAAGCTGGACTTCAGCAGCGTTGGCACGGAAGCCGCCGTTGTTACCGTCCAATCGCTCCCGGAAACTTTACGGAGTCCTTCGCCCCCCTGGGACCCGTCGATTCCGGGGGCTTTTTTTATGCGCTCAGTGTTAAAATAGGAGTTTTGCTTAGATTTTATAGAAACATTGCTATCGTCTGTCCAAAGACCGTCCAATAACCCGATCTTAACTAAAACCATAGTAAGCTCTTGGGTATAAGCAAAGAGACAGATCAATCTTTCTGAGGACCGATAACGTGCATAATTATCTCCGACTCCTTCTCTTGGTTAGTTTGCTAATTCTTAGCAGTGCCTTTGATACCACATCATTGGTGTACGGAGATGAAGCACCTTCTCCCGAAGTGACCACCGAGATTTCCACTCGTTTGGACAATACTTTACTCGATGATGAGCACGTCCATGGGGAAAATGACATCAAGCATAATCGACCTGATACCCATGCTCCCGGTGGCTTAATGGGTGACCATGTTCACGCCCGCGGCGAATACATGGTCGAGTACAAGTACATGAACATGTACATGGCTGGGAATCGCGCAGGCAGTACACGATTAACACCTGGCCAGGCAATGATGTTTGACGGCTTCATGGTGGCACCCACCGCGATGACCATGGAAATGCACATGGCCCATTTCATGTATGGCTATACGGACAACATCACGATGTACATCATGCCCATGTGGAAAGTGCATGCAATGGACCACGTACGGATGGACACTTCGACTTTCCGAACAGTAAATGCTGGCGTTGCTGATTTACCTTTTGGTGCATTGTGGCGGATCCGTAACGGAGACACGGCCGAATTGATTGCCAATATTGGTTTCAGTGCCCCGACCGGTGACATCGACAACTTGGCTCCCGCTGGATCGGAGTTCCCCTATCCCATGCGATTAGGGGCTGGCACTTGGAATGCTCGTCCAGGAATCACTTACAAGGCATACCGGGAAACAACCAGTTTGGGAGTCCAGTTTCAAACTGATATTCCCATGGGGTTGAACAAGGAGAACTATGCGGTCGGCAATGACTACCGTTTAAATGCCTGGTACGCGCATCGAATTGGCGCCCAACAGCAAGCTGCCTTAACCTTCCGCGTTGAATGCATGTGGCAAAACAATTTTACCGGGGCTGATCCCGACCTCATGATGATGGCGGGTATGGTACCGACGGCACGTCCGGACTACCAGGGAGGGGAGTGGGTCAACCTGGGCTACGGAACTGTCTGGAGCCTGCCCGATGGTAGTCGCTTGAATTTTGAAATCTCGCATCCGGTCCATCAGCACTTGGACGGGGTCCAGTTAGAAATCGACTGGTCGTTGACTGGCAGCTGGTCCAAGGGATTCTAGTTGTCGCCGACAGACAACCTTCCTGCTTCTGCAACAAATTCTCGTCAGTCATCTTGTTGCAAGCAACGTCGCATCAAAGCATCGGCCTGCTGATCGGTACAAACAGCCGGCTCGAACATCGGTGCATAAACAGCCACCGGATCAAAACATTGTCGTTCTAAAGCCATTTCGACGAGGTCATTTCCGGAGAGGGTCATGCGGCCCGCCCGCCGCACGAGTGAAAATTGCATCTTCTCGATGCCGTCATAGCTGCGGTAAACAACTTCGGTACAGACAAGTTGATCGGACCGGGAAAAGTCAAAGCTAAAATCATATCCCTTACCAGCGTGTCCCAGACCTCGTATCAGTGCCTCGCCGATCGGTGCCAGTTCCAGGTGTGGCCGCAAAATCGCAATCGAGTCAGAAGCAAATGGGGATTGCAACGAACGGACCAGCACTCCGTCTTTCATCGATTCCAATACGCGGTGCGAATCGTCCGTGGTCGTCAGTCCGGGAACCTGATTAGCCTGAAAGGGTTCCTGGTCAGCGATACCAAGCTGCTGTAGTTCACTGGCATCTCCCAGGTAAAGAGCAACATGTGGCCAGTAACCTGGCAGGAAATAGTTGGTCAACGCGTATTCTTTGCGTGTTGCGACTACGTCGCCCGGGCGTAACAAGCGTGTCAACTGTTCACTAATTTCCAGCGGCAAGCCCGGTTGATGTCCGCGTTTCACATAACGATTGGCAACCGCTATTCCGCCCAATTTCTGTAAACCGTAAATCGCTCGTCCGAGGACTTTCTCCTGGATACCATGGGCTACTCGACCGATACGCGCCCGTAATCGAACACCGGCAAATTGAGCAATCGATACATCCAAACGATATTTCAGCCGCTCAATA
>CAZXJC010000459.1:0-4936 GCA_964640885.1 uncultured Pirellulaceae bacterium
AGCCACATGTCATAATTCACGCCAGCGGGCGGCGTACTATCCGGTGGATTACCGATGGCTCCCTGACGCGTACTCTCCCAGGCCTTCGCGACAAGAACTTTACCAAGAGCTCCGGTTCGAATGTACTCGATCGCCGAAAGGAAATGTTCGCCACTTCGCGCTTGGGTTCCCATTTGAACGATGCGTTTGTGTTTCCGCATAGCCGCCACCATCCGCTGCCCTTCAAGCATATTATGCCCGTCTGGTTTCTCTACGTAGACATCCTTACCCGCCTGGCAAGCCATAATGGTGGGAATCGCATGCCAGTGATCCGGGGTGCCGACCACTAGGACATCGATCGCCTTATTATCGACCAGGCGGCGAAAGTCCTCATGAGCCACTGGCTTTTTGCCATTGATTTGCTTAACTGTCTCTTGAGCAGCTGGAATGCGACGACTATCAATATCCGCTACTGCTACGAGATCAACATCTTTTTGAGCTGCAAACATTCGCAGCAGCGAAGCAGCACGCCCACCGACTCCCACGCAACCTACTTGGACCCGTTCGCTAGCTGGTGCTTTTCCGGCGGCAGCGGACCTCGCCATCATTGCCACTCCACTTGCTGCCACGGCACCTTGGCCTGTCTGCTGTAAAAAATCTCGTCGATCCATGATTCACTCCACGCATTGGTGTTCAGGTTCTTACTACCACCGCCCCACGAGCGCCGCTCATTATACTGAAATCACAAAGCACAAGCGATATTTTTCTCACTCTGCATCAACTGCGGCTGTGCGCCTGCAGGACTCAAGACTATACAATACCAGTCTACTGCTAAAAACAGGGGTCCATTATGGCGCTACGTGAAATTGAATTACCGCGAATCCAAGGGCCGCTACCCAAAGAGGTGGCAACTCTCCTCGTAGAAGCACAAATCGAAGGTGACCATTTTCATTACGCCAATCGTGATCACCCGATCAGCGGTTTCGTGGCCAGCGACTATCGGCAGGTCTTTTTCGCTCTGGAGCACCTCAAGCAAACAGGACTGTTGCGCGGTCGCTGTTTCTGTGAATGGGGCAGCGGCCTGGCAGTTGTGGCCGGCTTAGCAGCCAGCCACGGCTTCCTGTCCTACGGCATTGAAGTCGAACAGTTGCTTGTTGACGCATCCGTAAAACTCTTGCAACGCCATCAGCTTGATGTTGTTATTGCCTGCGGAAGCTTTATCGCTGACAGCATCAACATACCTGAGCTTAACCACCAGGAAATGTCATGGATCGACCTGGAGGCGGATAGTGGGTATCCCCTTATCGACCTGGAGCCGAGCGACGTGGACTTATTCTTTGTTTACCCTTGGCCGGGCGAGGACCGGTTTGTTCAGGAGTTATTTGAGCAATGTGCCAGTACTGGAGCCATGCTGCTGGCTTATCTTGGCGCAGACGAACTGGCCTGCTGGCAAAAAACCTCTTAATGCAGTTACATTCAGAAATGGCTTAAAGAAAATCTACTGCCCTGTCACTCAGACAAGCTTTCCAGAAACTTGCGAATCCTCGCTTCAATCGCGTCGCGGACCTCCCGAAACACACTGGCTTTTTCTTCCTCGCTACCGGTAGCGTCCGCTGGATCTGGAAATGGCCAGTGCAGTCGCTGCTTTGCATTACTGATAACAGGGCAGGACTGGTCCGCATGATCGCAAACCGTAATTGCGTACTCAAAGGAATCCGTAGAAAACTCGTCCAAATGCTTACTCAGATTCGCTGACACGTCGATGCCACGTTCCTGCATCACTTGGACCGCCTGGGGGTGCACGTAACCGGCCGGCGTCGAACCGGCTGAAACGCACTGCCACTCCCCTTCCGAGAGAGCATTCCAAAGGCCTTCAGCCATTTGAGATCGACAACTGTTACCCGTACAAAGTATCAAAACACGCTGCGGATTCATTCGATGTTAGTTTCGTTCTCGCTGGTTTTAAGTGGACTCTGGGTCGAGTGTATCATCGGCTGGCGGTGGTGAAACAGGTGGTTCGGGCGTCGGTGGATCACCTGCCCCCTGACCCACCTCTGGTTGTTTTCCCACCCGCTGCTGAAATTGTTGGTAGGTTCGCTGCAATGACTCAAGCATCCTAGGCACTTGGGGCGTTGCCATAAAGACACGGGATGAGACTGCTGTCTGAGGAAATAGATTAGCCAGGAAGTCCAATTTAAATTCTGTAACACTATGGCCAATCATAACTCCATTGGCGTAGGAACCGGTTCGCACCTCATCGCTCATCTTCAACTCGTCATAAATTTCCTGAGCCGATGGTTGCCGTTGAGGCGTGGGATTTTTTGGCAATTCTGGAAGATCACCATAGCGTTCTCTATACAACTGCAGATTACGTTGCAACGCATCAATAAACTGAGGCATCACCGCATGGGGCACGACAACTCGGGCAACGACTTGAGCCGGTTGTCCCAAACCCTGAATAAAATCGACGACAAATTCGTTGGCACCGGTCATCACGATGATACCCGTTCCCAAGACGCCGGAGGCCACGGATTCTGGCACGCGGGCTGACACATGACGCTGCGACTGGCCTTCGGCGGGTTTTGCACCTGAATCGCCAGCGGCCTGCTGATCGGAAGATTCGTCTGGCGTCAAATCTTCTGGAGGCGGGGAGTCGTTCATCGGCATTCCTTTAGCTCGAATGACAAACGATGTAGGTGAATCACGTATGGCGAAAGTTTACCGCTGGAAGGCCTCAACGGGCAACCCAAAAAAGAGAGAACCGTCAGTCGGAGCCCGGTAAACCGTTTAGCTATCAAGTGCCTTGAGACGCCCAGAGCTGTCTCCGATCTTGTCGACCTTGGCACCAAGACGATCCAGGACAGAGAGGAACAGATTATTCATCGGCTCTTCCGACTTATAGGTAATGTGCCGACCTGTTTGAATTGTCCCATTGCCCTTACCTGCCAAAACCATTGGCAAGCGGCCATGGTCATGGCGGTTAGCATCGCCAAGTCCACTACCATAGAGAATCATCGAATGATCGAGCAGTGTCCCCTGACCTTCTCGAACTGACTGCAGTTTACCAAGGAAATAGGCAAACTCAGTCGCCAGGAACTTGTCAATTTTCTTCAGTTTGTCAATTTTGTCTTCTTTATTCTGATGATGAGACAGGCTGTGGTGGCCACTATTGACTCCTACCATCGGATAAGTGCGATTACTGCCAGCGTTACCAACCATGAACGTGGCAATACGCGTCGAGTCCGTCTGGAAGGCAAGTACCATCAGATCGTACATCAAGCGAACGTGTTCACGCATATCTCGCGGAATACTCTCTGGCACCGCAAATTCAGGACGCTCCTGTTTACTGGCCTGTTCAGCCCGCACGACACGTTTCTCTAACTCGCGGACGCTGTCGAAATATTCATCAATCTTTTGACGGTCTGTTTTACCCAACCGTTTCTGTAAAACAGCCGCATCTCTTGCTACCAGGTCAAGGATACTCTTCCGATCTCGATTACGTTCTGCCTGCCCCGCTGACTTATCCTGATCACTGCCGAACAATCGCTCAAAGACAAGCCGCGGATGAATTTCTTTTGCCATCGGCGTCGTAGCAGTCTTCCAGGAGACATTGGATGAATAGGCGCAACTGTAACCGGAGTCACAATTACCGGCATTGCGTCCCTTTTCGATTCCCAGTTCCAGCGACGGTAACTTCGTGAGGTGCCCGATCGACTTTGCTGCTGCCTGATCAACACTAACGCCTACCTTAATATTATCCCCAGAAGTCTTGTAGGGATGCGAACCCGTTAGAAATGTCGAGGCACAGCGGGCGTGATCACCAGGGCCGTCTCCCTTAGCTCGTCCGTTATCCTGCCCCAGTCCGGTGAGGACATTAAGCTCGTCTTTGAATTTAGCAAGTGGTTGCAACGTTTCTGACAACTTATAGTCGCTTCCCTCACCTGACGGTGTCCAAGAAGGCATGATGGCACCATTCGGGAAGAAAACAAATGCAGCTCGGGTCGGATGCGACGTATTAGCTGCTGCCGCCAGGCTAGTTGCCGGCTGCATTGCCTCTAACAATGGCAATCCCATGCTTAAGCCGAGACCCTTGAGAAACGTCCGTCGTGGTAAGCCGTTCATGGCAGTACTCCATCTCCTCTTTTTTTACGAAAGGGATCGCTTAAAACAACTTCCGTAACTAACACGGAAAAGCGATTCCCACCTTCATCCATTCGCTTGATAATATCATCGACCGCACAGCGATCATAATATTGTAAACCCCGCCCTGTTGCATAGGTTAACATTTTTCCGGCCAGGGCGCGGCAAAATTCCTCTTGCCGATGTCCTATCACCGCTACTAACTCAAGGGGATTGTTGAATTTATCGCCATTTGGCAGGCTGCCGCGGGGATCTATCTTCTTCCCATTATCAAGGTCTCTCCAGCGACCTACGGCATCAAAATTCTCCAACCCCAGCCCTAAAGGATCCATTTGGCGGTGGCAAATAGCACAACTCGGATTCTTACGGTGCAGGGCCAGTTGCTCTTTAAGCGTTCCCTGGGGTGATTCTTTTTGAGCCGCTGCTAGTTCGGGAACCTCAGCCGGTGGATCGGGTGGTGGCGTGCCAAGGATATTCGCCAGGATCCATTTGCCCCGTTTGACTGGTGACGTCCGATCTGGATTGGATGTGAGAGGCAAGATACTCCCCTGGGCTAAGACCCCGGCTCTAGGATAATCCTGCAAGGACACCTTGCGAAACTTGTCACCTGTCACTCCCTTAATGCCGTAATGTTTTGCCAGTCGTTCATTAAGAAAGGAAAAACTCCCACTCAAGAACTCCATAACGCTGAGATCTTCTCGCATCACCGCTGCGAAAAACAACTCTGTCTCACGCTGCATATCATTGCGCAACTGCTCGTTGAAGAACCCAAACTGGTCCGGGTCAGGCTTGATGTTTTCAAGATTCCTGAGATTCA
>CAZXJC010000460.1:0-2584 GCA_964640885.1 uncultured Pirellulaceae bacterium
TCGTTGAGGGTTTTCTTCAGCCCATCCGGCGAGGGCAGAGTCAGCCCAGCCACGGCGGCTCGTTCGAGCAAGGCTGTATTGAGGCCCTCGCTGTCGCCCTCCCCGCCCTCAGCCTGGCGCCTCAGCTCGGGATCCAGGCGAGAAATCTCTTCATCGAGAAGACTCGGGGCGTTGCTGAAGGCAGTGGCCGAAGCCAGCGCCCGCTCCCGAATATCCAGGATGGTCGTCGTCGTTGTGTCTCCGTCATGAACAGCGACCGCCAGTTGCTCTCGGCGTGAATGCTGTTCGGTCAGCGTATGTTGCGCCGACAGATCGATCTGGGCACTCGCGACTCGCACGATACCTTAGCTCCGTCAAAATGGTTGCCGGTGATCGGGGACATCAGGGGAGCCCCGGAATCTTTCGATCCACACGATCTGCCGGGCGGGCCAGGCGGCCCGCAATGTCAGCCGGGGAGGCTGACAACTACCCGCATTCCCCCTATCGGCAAAGCGGAAAATTTCTCCACTCGCGGCTTTCTCTCTCTGAGAGGAGGAGTCATGTCCACCCTGAACCCCCGAAGGCTCGAGTCCTCAACTGCAGAACTCGTGAGCCTCTGGACGTTCCATCTCTTGACCCGCCTCGTGTGTCCCGGCTCTATACCCCTATGCCCGCTCCCCTCGTCATCGCCCCCGGCAGTATCAATGTCGATCTGGTCCTCAAGACCGATGTCTTGAAAGGACCCAAGACCTTTCGCGGTCAGTATGGTGAGACGCAGGGAGGCAAAGGCTCCAATCAGGCGCTGGCCGCCCGACGCGCCTCGGCCGATCAGCGCGAGGTCGTGCTGGTAGGCTGCGTCGGTCAGGACGAATGGGGTGCACAGGCCTTGCAGGTCCTTGAGGACAGTGGGATCACGACTGATCAGATCCGCGTAGATGAAACAACCCGGACCGGTGTCGTGATGGAGTATCTATACGGCGATGGCGAGGTCACCATCGCCCTGGATCTGGGGGCCAATGGAGCGGTCAGGGCCGCGGACATCGATCGGTCTGCCGACCTCATCGACACGGCAAGCCTGCTGTTGGCGCAGATCGAGACCACCCTCGACGCCCTCGAATGCGCTGTACGCAGGGCGCGATCGGTCGGCGTCCCGACGATCCTGGATCCGTCGATCATTCCAGACGATGACACGGAGCGCCAGCGACTGATGAACGACATCCTGACCCACGTCGATGTGATCGCACCGAATCGGTCGGAGGCCCTGTCGCTTTCTGGCGTAGAGATCACCGATGACACGAGTGCCCTGGCAGCGGCAGACGTGATCAGGGAGCACGTACCCATCGTCGTGATCACCCGGGGAGCTGACGGCGCCGTCGTCGTACGCGGTCAGGACCACCAGATAGTGCAGGGTCTGCGGGTCGATGCCATCGATGGGGGCGCTGCAGGGGACACCTTCCGTGGCGCCTTCGCGATGGCGATCGCCGAAGCGAGAGACGCAACGTCATGCCCGCTCGACGAGTTGCCCTTCGAGGTGCTGGTTCAGGCCGCCGAATTTGCCAACGCTGCCGCCGCGCTCTGCGTCACACGGGAAGGTGCGGCACCTTCGATCCCCAATCGCACCCAGATCAACCAGATGCTGACAGTCGGAACGACCCGATCACGGGGATCCAAACCCCAGGTTTCAGGGTCACAGGTTTCAGGGTCATGATCACGAGACTGCTGCGCGAGACGATTCAGTCGGGCATTACGGAACACTTTGCCCGTCATCCGCGTGTATATCGGATCTCACCGAATGTGGTCACCTTCGTCGCCCTCTTGCTCGCGGTGCCCGCCGCGTGGGCAATTGCGCAACAGCACTACGGGTGGGCGATTCTGTGGATCGCACTGTCCGGCACCATCGATCTGATCGATGGATGTCTGGCCCGCGCGCAGCAGCGCACGAGTCGTTTTGGATCCTATTGGGACGCCATGGTCGATCGCTACGTCGACTGTGTCCTCTACACCGGCTTCCTGTTAGATGGTTTCGTACTTGAGGCGTTCCTGGCAACGGTGGGTACCGTGCTGACCAGCTATGCCAAACCACGAACAGCCATGACAGTGGAAATCTATCGGCAGGACTGGCCCACCATCGGCGAACGGACGGAGCGTTTTGTCCTGCTTTTGGCTGGGTTGGCACTGGCGAGTGTGAAACCCACGATAGGTGGGGTATCGACGATTGGTCTCATGCTCTGGTTGACGGTGGTCATGACCCACGTGGGTGCGATTCAGCGGATTCTGTACACGCGCCGCCGGGTGCAGGAGGAGGACGCAGTCGACGACGGAACGTGATCCGGTCGGTATGTTCTGACGCTTCACTGTCACCGGAGACTTCCATTGCCCAACGTTCTGCTCATCGGTGGTCGGGGAAACATCGGCTCGGGCCTGCGCACCTACATGCCCCGCCTTGATTCCGACTATCGGATCACCTCCGTCGATTTACCCGGTTCCGAAGACCGTGCCCGCGATCCGGATGCACAACGCGACTTCGTCGATCTCGATATCCGAGAACAGCCTGACGAGTTGGCCGCCTTGATGGCCGATCGCGATCTGGTCGTCTATCTGGCCC
>CAZXJC010000461.1:0-3376 GCA_964640885.1 uncultured Pirellulaceae bacterium
TCTCGGTTACCTAACTGCTTGTCCCACAAACGTCGGTACCGGGATGCGAGTCAGCGTGAAGTTACATTTACCCGCTCTGGTAATCACCCGACAAATTGAAAAGGTCTTTCGCAGCCTGCAAAAAATCAGCCTGGCCGTCAGGGGGCTCTACGGCGAAGGGTCACAGGCAATGGGAGATTTTTACCAAATTAGCAACCAGATCACGCTTGGCCGTAGCGAAGAGGAATTGATCCAACAAGTCAACGATGTTGTCCCCGTATTGATCGATTACGAACGCAAAGCACGACAATTCTTAATCCGGGAAAGCGAAAAGGATCTCCATGACCGTGTCAGCCGCGCTTTCGGAATTCTCTGTACAGCACAAACGATCAGCAGTGAAGAAACCATGCATTTATTGTCGAGTGTGCGAATGGGAATCAACCTTGGACTGATCGAAAACCTGGAAATCCCAATGGTCAATCAGTTGTTTATTCACACACAGCCGGCACATTTACAGAAACTGCGCGGCTCGGAACTGGATACTGCCAATCGTAATATTGAACGAGCGCACTATCTGAAGAACCACCTGCGCAAGGCCCGCGAACCAGGTGACGACGATGCCGAAAAAAACTAGGTGCCAACAACCACCACGGCCATTGTCGCTGGCAATAACAATTCTTCTGTTGAGCAGTACCAGTCTCCTCCACCGAACAACCACTGTTGCCGCTGACCCTGTCGATCCGGCCTTGGCCCGCCCCGACCCAAAACAGAAACTGCTGTGGTACGACATCCGGGAATTAGGGCTCGAAGGACAGGGCTGGAAAAACACCAAGGCACCTTTTGATCGCTTACCGGCATCAGCTGAAAAACAGGTACGGCCACCGGTCTGGAATCTAAGTCGACATAGTGCTGGATTAAGTGTACGTTTCCGAACCAACGCACCAAGTATTGCTGCCCGCTGGACGCTTACCTCGGCAAGCCTGGCAATGCCCCACATGCCGGCTACTGGTGTCAGCGGATTAGATCTCTACGTCCGGCCAGCAGGCGCTGGCCAAGCCACTGGGAATTCTAATCGCTGGCAATGGCTGGCGACCGGACGCCCCAGTAAGTTTCCTTCCAACGAGGCAGTCCTCGTTCGCGATCTTCCTCTTGCAGACCGGGAATATTCACTTTACCTGCCACTTTACAATGGTGTTCAATCAGTCGAGATCGGTATTTCACCGGAACATGCGTTGTTCAAACTGCCACGCGCAGCAAGCAAACGCAAACCGATCATCTTTTATGGTACTTCGATCACCCAGGGCGGTTGCGCCTCTCGCACTGGCATGGTCCATACCGCGATTCTCTCGCGGCGTCTGGAAGAACCCGTCATTAATCTGGGATTTTCAGGCAACGGCCGAATGGAACAGCCGCTGGTTGACCTGATGGCCAGTATCGATGCTGCCATCTATGTCATCGACTGCCTGCCAAACATGAAAGGTGAAGACGTCGCGGCTCGTACCGAACCACTAGTTCAAACGTTACGGAAAACCCGACCAGACACACCGATTTTACTGGTCGAGGCCCGCAGCTATAGCAATGCTTTCCTGGTCAAATCGGCCCGCGATCGCAATCTGCAAAACAGCCTAGCTCTCCTAGCCGCTTATCAGTGACTATCTTCTGCCGGATGCAAGATTCTCTATATTTTGCCGGGAGATCAGGTACTGGGAAAAGACAACCTGGCTACTGTCGATGGATCTCACCCCACCGATTTGGGGTTCATGCGAATGGCAGATGTGTTTGAACCACTGTTAAGGAAAATCTTGGCGGAGTCCCAGTCCAGCCGCTGACGCGTCACTCGAATTACAGCTTACTACGCAGTGCGCCCACCACTTCCGGTGGAATAAATCGCGTCAACATGTCATCGGTGGCCAGGGGAGCAATTTGTTTAATCAACGAGCTGGAAACGTGGGCATACTCTGAATCAGCCATCAAGAAGACGGTTTCAATTTCCGGAGCAAGCTGGCGATTCGCTAATAACATGCTGAATTCACCCGCTACATCAGTCATTGGCCTTACGCCACGAACCATCACATGAGCTCCCAAGCTCATGACGAAATCAACTGACAGTCCTTCGAAATCAACCACTTCGCCATTGCCAAACGATGACGTCACTTCGCGAGCCAGGTCCAATCGCTCTTGGACGGTGAACAACGATTTCTTGTCGATGTTCACACCAATGCCAATGACCAGCCGATTAAACAACCGGCAACTGCGCTGAATGATGTTCAGATGTCCATGTGTAATCGGATCAAACGAACCCGTGTACACGGCGACCTGAGCGCTCATAACTAACCTCGATTCTGACTCGTTGACCAGGGCAACCGATTCAAGCGGTTGCCTACTCACTGAGGACTTCGATCAGCCTTTCTATATCTTCTTCGTTTACATAGGCGTGCGGGCTAATTCGTAGCAAACCACCACGACAACTCAAAATCACTGATCTCGCAGCACACTGCCGCCTCACGGCCGCCAAGTCCTTGCCTGGTAAATCAAAGGAAACGATACCAGACCGGTGGGCTCCGTCCCGACAGCTCACGATGTTAGCTCCCAACGACGTCAGCCGTTCTGAAGCCAACTCGGCAACCTCCAGGACACGTGAAGCCAGCGGACTGTCATTACAGCCTAACCCATAACTGGTCAACATATCTAGGCTGGCACCTAAACCAATAACTCCTGCCATGTTCTGGGAACCACCTTCATAACGGGCTGCTGCGTCGCGCCAGTCCAGTTCAATTCGCGAAAAATCGTGAGCATGAGTGACACTGTGCCAGCCAACCCCTAGTGGCCTTAGTTGGTCCAGGCGATCGTGTCGAATATACAAGAGACCTGCCCCTTCCGGACCCAACATCCATTTGTGACCATCCGCAGCCATAAAATCAACTTCCGTTTGAGCAACATTCAACGGAAAAACACCCAACCCCTGGATGGCATCCAGAAAGACGAGAATGCCTCGATCATGAGCCGCCTGGACTAACTCAGCAACATCTAGTCGCCAGCCAGACAGATACGAGACCCAGCTGGCAGAAATCAAACGTGTCCGCTCATCGCAAGCTTCCATGATCCGATTTAAATCGACCGCTACATCGTCGACTGGCACCCGTCGCGTCTCTACTCCGCGGGATTGGAGATTCATACACGGATAAAGGTTCGATGGTAATTCATTTGCCAGGGTGACAACATTATCTCCGGATTCCCAGGACAATCCTTCAGCGACCAGGCTGATACCCGTCGTCGTGTTCGCAACGAAAGCAATCTCACGGGACTCCGCTCCAATTAATGTCGCAGCCTGCTCACGAACCTGTTCTAATCGCCGATCCCATTGCGCCCAGACCAGCCCCCCCTGCTCTGCTGCTTG
>CAZXJC010000462.1:0-3695 GCA_964640885.1 uncultured Pirellulaceae bacterium
GCTGAAACTCTTCGTAGCTGACCTCGTCAATCGGTCCTCGGATATTGACGCCTGCATTATTAACCAGGATGTCGACCTTGCCACATTCCTGGATTGTCCGCTCCACTAGTCCGGCCACGTCAGTCTCAGAAATCACGTCTGCTGCCAGGCCGATCGCCTTGGTGCCGTAATCATTGGCGATGGTTTCCGCCGCGGCGACGACTTCCTCCTCGTTGCGACTGGCCAGCACGACATCAGCACCGGCAGATGCCAGTCCCGCCGCCATGGCAAACCCCAGGCCCTTTGATCCCCCAGTAACAATGGCTGCGCGACCCGTTAAATCAAACTGCTTTATTCCCGGTAACATAGTTTCCTCGCTCATAAAAAATTTCACTCAACGTAATCAACAAAAACTGGACTCGACCAGGCCATTTCCAAATCCTGCTGCGTCACTCGCAGCCAGTAGGGTTGCCAGCCAACTTGAGGCGCCTGGTCACACATTTCCCAGCTAACCTCTCGCTGCTGACCGGCAGGCGTCAATCCGATTCGAATCAAGCGATCCAGAACTCCCATTGAATATTCTTGTTCTTGCTGCTGAATCTCAGCCAGGCCAACTTGAATGGTACACTGTTCCGCCGATGCCCGGGACATTCTCATCGGTCCCTGGGATCCATGCCGTCCAAAAAAAGGTCCACTGATTAGTTGCGTACCGACCGACAGCTGCAGTGACACCGCAGCGGGATCCTCAAATTCCAGTTCCAAATCGATCGCCATCGGGTATCCACAGCCCCAGACGTGCCAGTTCAAGGATTGCTCATCCTGTTCTGCTATAGCAGAACGAGGACTGTCAAAGCGTTGGCAACTGGCCTGCTTGATTTTGGCCCCTTGCAGGCAAAGTGACCCATCCCAAACCACACCGGAGTAGCTCATCATGCGGCTCGATCCAGCCCACAAAATGCGGACACGGTTCGGCGATCCCTGCACCTCCAGAGGTGCCTGGCCGATACACTCCAGGCCACGGAATAACTCGACTTTCTGCAAGGGCGCCGTCCCCGTCACACTGGCAGAAATCGTCGGTGCTGATGAAGTGGCATATTCACTTCCCATCCAGTTTCCATCGGACTCCAGGCCGACAATGATGCGAGCCCCAGTTGTCGCGTAAACTCGCCGCGCCCGCATCGCTTCGAAAAAAGCATCGAGCGTCACATCGTCAGCATAGATGCCAGTCAAGCCGGCCTTTGAATAGCGGCGCGTCTGGTATCCGGGTCGATCGTCACCGGGGCGTCCGGTATAGCTGTCACTGCCCCCCAGGAATCCCAAGTGGTAGCCCCGCTCAATCGAATCCCGCAACATCCACTCAAAGGCACCGTGACTGGAGACAATTTCAACCCCGGGTTCCAACGATGGATCGTGGAATTGAATATCCGAATGCTGTCCGCCCACATGCGGCGTAATAATAACATCCGTGTTTCGATAGGCATCGTAGACATCACGAACATGCAACAATTCAGCCGCCACTCGTTCGGATCGAAACATTGTCTCGGCAGCCGCATTGCGACGAGCCGACTGGCCATGACGGCGAAAGTAAACATTGTGATGGCCACCTTCCCAAGTCCTGCCTGACCACTCGTAGCCAGGAATGGGTACGAACACACCTGGTTCGTGAAAGGCAACTTCCTCTTGCTGCTGCACTTCCCAGTCCTCGGCAGAAATAACGTCTGCATTTCGCTGGTAACCGACAAAATGGATACCTGCGACGTCCCGAGCGTAACGATAGAATTCGCCGATTTTTGAATTCAGCACCAGTTGACCACCATGCGGATCAGCCCACAACAATTGCCGTGAAGCAGCCATCTCGCTGATCACCGTGGGATTGCTTTCCCCGACCAGCCCATGCTCTTCCTCCACTGCCTGTACCGTACAAGTGCCCGGCTGGATGGCCTGGCAGCCATCAATCCAGAGAGCCGCTTCATCCGGTCCCAGTTCAAATTGATCCGCAGGAAAACGAATCAGGTCAGCCGACAAGCGAACTGTTCCCGTGTAGTTGTGAGCAGGATTGCCCCACTGGTCTTCTGCTTTAACAAGCAGGCGAAAGCCTTCACCAAGTGACATCGTCGAGGGAACCGTGACCACCAATTTAACCGGTTGATCACCGACCACCGACAAGCAAGGTGAATTGGCCAGTGTCAATCGCTGCTGCTGGTCCGGTAATTCAACATCGACCCAGAAATAACGACGCTGATCGATAAACGTTTGCGGCCGTGTCCCGGGATTACCGTCACCCGGATCTCCAAAGACAACTGTCAGTTGTTCACCAGTTTGCAGTTCCCGACCACTGAGAACCACTACGAGTCTTTTCAGGTTGACGGCCTTGGCCATGGCGTGAACCCCATCCGGAGTTTGCAGCGTCATGTAGTCGGGTGCCGACGGGTCGAGAAATTGTGGCATCTCCCAATCCGTATCCGAATCGGTATAGATGTGCAAGGAAGTCCCAACTGGCAACGCCTCCTCGCCACACGTGTAGGTCAAACGCCACGTGCCGTATTGTCCAGCGACAATAGCATCAGTTGGATCCAGTGTTGCAACACCATACTGGTCACCTTCAACATATTGACTCATGACAACAACTCTCCTCGACCTGCGGTGGGAAGCCTCGAATATAAGAGAGACGATTGGGAGATTCAATCGTACGATGATTGGCATGCGCCAAAACAGGCTCTACACTTGAAGTGACGTTCTAAATCCCTTCCTTCCCTTTTTGCCATTAACGAACCATGCAACGAAAATCACTTTGGCTGCTGATCTTGCTGCTAGCCCTGTTGCCCGTGGCGCTGCCGGCTGCCGAACCTGCTCGGCTTCGCCTCTCGATGACTTTTGCCCCCGGAGAAGAACTGGGCCAAAACCTGGGATCGCTGTTTGAAGTGCGCAATTCCGAGGGACGTGTTGTAGCCGGCGCCGGGTTCATGGAAGTCTATAACACCCGATTTCGTGGCAGCCGACACACGTTACAGTTCTTTGTGCGCCCAGCCAAGGAAGCGGACAAGTTTACCGTGAAACGATTGCCCCATCCGGACCTCGGAACGGGTGTTTACCTCTACGACCACAAGGCCAAGCTATTTGCCTGGACATCTCAGAAAAGCAACGCCGTGCGCCAGTGGCAGGCAACTGATCAGCGATGGCAACCGAGGCCAGTTGCCGAGGCTCCCGCGATTCGCGGTGGCGAGGGAATCATGCAACTGGGAGCAGGTACGCTGATCTTCAGCAATGGCCAGACCAGTTTTAATGGCCGTCAAATCCTCGCGCCTGCCAAACAGGGAAGTTACTCTAATTTCTACTACGCACAGGGACATCTCTTCTTTTATCACCGATTTCGTGCCGACCAGGGAAGTTTCACCAAGATCTATGCCTGCCCTTGGACCCCGAAGATGAAGATGCCAATCTATCATCAACAAGCCACCGTCTTGAAAACACGTTACTAACAGGAAACTCCTTTTTCGTTCGGACAGCTTAAGAATGAAGTCCTCACCGTCTCCAACATGGGGGGCGTCTACATTTTCAATGGTTCTAACTGGCGGACCCTGCTGGCACCCGATAACACGGTCAGTTACCAGGTTTACTCCATGCTTAATTACTATGACCGTCTGCTACTGGCTCAGTATCCGACGGGAAATCTGATCGAGTATCGTGACGGTAAGTTAAAACACTTGAAAGGATGG